>NZ_JBQCUX010000001.1:0-298105 GCF_051962875.1 Neisseria sp. P0007.S010
CGATGTGTTTGGCGATCATGGCTTGGACGGTTTGCTGGAAGAAGGTGCTCATGGAAAATCCCCTAAATGTCTTGGTGGGAATTTAGGGGATTTTGGGGAATTTTGCAAAGGTCTCAGACTTTCAGACGGCCTTTTTATATTGGCATTTAAGATTGGATATTTCTTCTATCGTAAACAGCCTGAGCCAAAGTACCGGCATCCACATATTCCATCTCGCCGCCCAAAGGGATTCCCCTCGCCAACCGGCTGACTTTATAAGGAAGATTTTTAAACAATTCCGCCAATACATATGCTGTCGCATCACCTTCGGCTGTGAAGTTGGTTGCAATGATAATTTCCTCAATATCACTCGCCTGCAAACGGACAACCAGCTTATCTAACGCTACTGCCGAAATATCCATGCCCTGCGCCGGACTGACTTGCCCCATCAAAACAAAATACAGGCCATCATGACAATTAGCCGCCTCCATACTGGAGACATCCGCCGGCATATGGACAATCATCAAGCGGCTTTTCTCGCGTTTTTCGTCCGCACAAATTTCACACAAATCGCCTTCGCAAAATGTATTACACATCCGACAATGCTGCACCTGCCTCAAAGCAAACTGCAAAGCATCCACCAACTCCTGCGCTTCTTCGCGTTTGTACTGTAAAAGCCGGTAAGCCATGCGTTGAGCGGATTTCGGGCCGACATTGGGCAGGATTTTTAATGCATTAATCAAGCGGACAAAGGCATCAGGGTTTTTACTCATGATTTCAGACGGCCTTTAAAAAGATAGCTAAAAATAAGAAAACAGCCGGAATTCATCCGGCTGCCCTACTCAAATACTCTGCTTATTCGGCAGCATTATTAACTTGCTGTGCGCCTTGCTTACGATCGATTTTTTTACCCAAATACTGGAGTAAATTATCGAACACATTGGCAGAAAGCTGCTGAACCAAAGCCTGTTTGGCAGCCGGAATCTGTGAATCGGCATTTTCAGGAGCAGAAACACTCTGAACTTCCATAATCACCGGTGCAGGCATACCTTCCAACAATGCGTACGCAGGTTTACCGCCGACAGGGCGCGCTTTCAGCAAAGCCGCATAAGCCTCCGGAGACATGGTTTTACGTGCATCTTGCGCGCTCAATTGAGAAACAGGCGACCATTGAACATCGGCAACTTTACCGGCTTTCAAAGCAGCCAAAGTTTCCTGGGCTTTTTTCTCTGCCAGTTTGGCGGCTTCAGAGCGCTGATATGCTGCACGGACAGTGTCTTTGACTTCCGCAAATGGTGCGATTTTCTCTTCGCGCACTTCTTTCGCACGAATGACCCAAACGGTATCGTTGTTGATGGCGATCACTTCAGAATTGTGTTTTTTCTTCAGTACATCATCACTAAACGCGGCATTAATCAATGCTTCAGGCAAGCCGGCTTCCTTCGCGCCCGCTTTGGTCACCCATTCATCCAGGCTTTCCACTTTCAAACCTGAATTGGCGGCTGCTTTTGCCAAAGAAGATGGATCATTAAAGGTATCTTCACCCAGTTTTTCTTTCGCAGCATTAAAGGCAGAAGCTGCTTTTTTCAGTTTCAAGGCTGATTCGATACGCGCCTTGGCTTGTTCCAAAGTCGGCTCAGCTTCGACATTCAAAACTTTAATGACGTGATAACCCAAAGATGATTTAACGGTATCGCTGACTTCGCCTTTGCCCAATGCAAATGCCGCTTTATCGAATTCCGGCCCAAAGCCGCTACCACCGCTTTTGCTTAGATAACCCAAATTGCCGCCTTTGTTGCTGCTGGACAAGTCTTTGGAGTACTTGGCCGCCAGCTCAGCAAAAGCATCTGGGTGCGCTTTGAGCTCTGCAGCCATTTTGTCCACTTCGGCTTTAATTTCTGCATTGCTTGCTTCATCTCCGTTAGGCATAACCGGAATGAAAATATGCGCAATTTCGGCTCTTGGCGACAAATCTACGCTTTTGCTGTCGTAAGCTTTTTGTACTTCTTCCGCACTGACGGTTTGCTTGTCAGCCAAATCTTTGATGTTCAAAGCCACATATTCCAGCTTAACAGCTTGAGGAATCAAGTAATCTTTTTTATGCGCTTCATAATACTTTTGCAAAGCCGCATCATCTACTTTTACTTGTGCCGCAAATGCTTCAGGGCTGAAAGTAAATGAACGGATGGTACGTGTTGCTTGAGTCAGGTTAATCAACTGACGTGCTTGCGCATCGCTGACCAAAGCGCCGTTTTGCACCAAATTCAACAGATTTTGCAATTGGAACTGTTCGCGGATATCTTCGACAAACTGATCCTCTGTCATTTTGCGCTGATCCAAATACTTCTTGAGCAAATCCTGACTGAATTTGCCGGAAGCATCATGGAAATTCGGATCATCCACGATAACTTGCTTGATTTGTTCCAGAGACACAGCAATGCCCATCAGCTTGGCACCCTGCTTCAGGTAAGCTCTTTGCAATAAAGATTGGAATATAGCATCACGCGAAGGCGCATTATTGCCTGCGGCCTGCTCATTTTGTATTGCAATCTGTAAAGCATGCTCGCTGACCTTCTCATCCCCGACTTTGACAATGTAATCAGAACCCGGCGAAGACAAATTATTGGCACCGAATCCGATAAAGGTCAAACCGATGATACCTAAAACAATCTGGGCGGGTGTTTTATATTTTTCAACAATATGGAACATATTTATCCGAAAGAAAAGTATGGTGCGGCAGCCGGAAAATGCTGCCGCAAAAATCTTAAAATCCTGAAAACAGGCTCAAAGTGCGTATTGTAACGTATTTTTTCGAGGCTTGCTTTTTCAGACGGCCTAAAAACCTAAAAATGCCTTATCCAAAAATTTCCTGATACGCTTCTACGGAGAATCCGACATAAACCTGCCCTTCTTTGACCAATACAGGCCGCTTGATGATACTGGGATTCTCCACCATCAAAGCAATCGCACCTTCTTTTGTGGTGGCAGATTCCTGCGCATCTTTATCCAACTTTCGCCAAGTCGTACCTCTTTTATTGAGCAAAATTTCCAAAACTACCTGCTCCAGCCAGCCATCAATCAATTCGGCAGTCGGGACGTTTTTCTTAAAATCTACAAACTCAAACTCGATGCCGTTTTCCGCCAACCAACTGCGCGCTTTTTTAACCGTATCGCAATTGAGAATACCGTATAGTTTTATCATCTTATTTATCCTTGGTTTTATTCATAAAATCACAAATTCAGGCCGTCTGAAACTTTTCAGACGGCCTGAATTGAATGCTACTTATTTCTTAGCAGCTTTCTTCACTTTAATCTTCACGCTTTTGCCTTGAGCATTATTTTTACGCCCGGCTTTGACGGAAGCTGTTTTCGCCTGCGCTTTTTTATTGCTTGCGGCTTTAGGTTTGCTTGGCTTGGCAGGCTTGGAGGCAGGTTTACTTTTCACCTTGCTCTTCTTTGCCTTCACAGGAGCGGCCAACGCCTCATCAATTTCTTTAGCCGAAAGTTTACGCTTACGCTTTTCGACAGGCTTATCAGCAGCTATTGGCTTGCTTACAGGTTTTGCTTTTCTACCGCCGCGCTTCTTACCGACTGAACCGCCGCTGATTAAGGTCAAATCAATCTTACTGGTATCCAAATCGGCTCGCGCGACTTTTACAGTGACCGTATCGCCCATGTTGAAACGGACACCGCTGCGTTCGCCCTCAATCGCCATAATTTCAGGACGGAAGTTGAAATAATCCTCTCCCAAATCACTGATATGTACCAAGCCGTCGATATGAATATCGTCCAAGGTTACAAAAATACCGAAACTGGTCATGCCCGAAATCTTGCCACTGAAGACTTCACCGACTTTGTCGCGCATATAATAAGTTTTCAGCCAGTTTTCCACATCGCGGCTGGCATCATCGGCCCGGCGCTCGCAGAACGAGGTATGCACACCCAACGCCTGCCAGGTTTTATTGGGTTGGTAAGTTTGCCCGTTCAATACAGCCTTAATGGCACGATGGACCGTCAAATCCGGATAACGGCGGATAGGCGATGTAAAGTGTGCATATGCGCTATAAGCCAAACCAAAGTGACCGTCGCAATGCGGCTCATAAACCGCCTGCTGCATAGAACGCAACATCATCACTTGCAATAGCTCCGCGTCCGGACGGTTTTTAAATTGCTCGGCAAGCGCAGCATAGTCTTTCGGCGTTGGATTGTCGCCGCCACCCAAACTCAGCCCTAGCAAACTAAGTTGCTCGCGTAAAGTGGCCAGTTTTTCGGGAGTCGGACCCAAGTGATTGCGGAATAAAGCCGTATGTTTGTTTTTCAACAAAAATTCTGCCGCGCAAACATTCGCCGCCAACATACATTCTTCAATCAGCTTGTGCGCATCATTGCGGACAACGGGAACGATCTTGTCGATTTTACCATTGTCGTCAAAAATCATCTGTGTCTCAACGCTCTCAAACTCAACCGCGCCACGCTCGAAACGTTTTTTCTGCAAGATTTTAAATAAATTATACAGAGTATTGATTTGCTGCTTAAACGGATGATCCTGGCCGTCTGAAATCCAATCCCAAACTTGATTGTAAGTCAGTCGCGCATGCGAACGCATTACTGCCGGATAGAAACGGTATTCCTTGATATTGCCGGCATAAGTAATCACCATATCGCACACCATACACAGGCGTTCGACATCAGGATTGAGCGAGCAGATGCCGTTGGACAACTTCTCCGGCAGCATCGGAATCACACGACGTGGAAAATACACGCTGGTACTGCGTTCCTGAGCATCTACATCAATCGCATCATCAGGGCGGACATAATGGCTGACATCGGCAATCGCCACCACCAAACGGTAATTGCGGCCGACTTTTTCAGCAAAAACCGCATCGTCAAAGTCCCGCGCAGTTTCGCCGTCAATGGTTACCAGAGGCAAATCGCGTAAGTCCACGCGCCCTTTCAAGTCGGTTTTACGCACATGATCGGGAATTTTCTTCGCAGCTTTGACACATGCTTCGCTGAATTGATGAGGCAAATGGTGCTTGCGTACAGCAATTTCGATTTCCATACCGCTGTCGGCATAATCGCCCAACACTTCAATCAGCTTAGCCACAGCAGGACGATGCGCTTCAGGATACGTCTCAATTTCAGCCACAATCACTTGACCGGATTGCGGTTTAAAGTGCGCCACGCTTTCAGGTTCCAGCACGATACTTTGGCTCAAACGCTTGTCTTCGGCTTCCAAAATAGCCACGCCGCGATCCATATAAAAACGGCCGACCACTTTAGACTGCGCACGCTCCACCACATCCAAAACCGTACCTTCACGACGGCCTCTGCGGTCGATACCGGCAGGACGCACGGTAACAATATCCCCGTGCATCACACCGCGCATCTGACGCTCATACAAAACGAAATCGCCCTCTCCTGTCGGCGTTAGCGGCACGGCAAAACCAAAGCCGTCTTTATGCGCTTCGACACGGCATTTAACCAATGCCAATTTTTCTGCCGCACACACCGCGCCACGTCTGTTGATCAACACCTGACCATCACGCGCCATCGCTTTCAGACGGCGCTCGAAGAATTCATATTCATCTTCTGTAATCGACAATTCATGTGCCAAAGCTTCGATTTTGGTCGGCACACCTTTTTGTTCCAATAATTCAATGACCCATTCGCGGCTGGGCAACGGATGAGCGTAACGTTGTTTCTCCCGCTCCAAATACGGGTCTTTTTCTCGTAAATTTAAAGATTTAGTATTTTTGTTCATTTTGATAGTTGACATTCTTTTTTTAAAATATATAATAGCTGCTTCTTCGCAGTTCAGGTAGTCAACTGTACCTTAAATTGAAGAATAAAGCAAAGCCCAGGTGGCGGAATTGGTAGACGCGCTAGCTTCAGGTGCTAGTGTCCTCACGGGCGTGGAAGTTCGAGTCTTCTCCTGGGCACCAAATAATTTGGTGCTTCTTTGCTTAAGAAAATTTAAATTGCCCAGGTGGCGGAATTGGTAGACGCGCTAGCTTCAGGTGCTAGTATCCTCACGGGTGTGGAAGTTCGAGTCTTCTCCTGGGCACCACTGATAAATCAATCAGTCAAGTTTTCACATTATTCTGAATAATAAGTCAGAATAATAGTCCACAGAGAGGTGGATGAGTGGTTTAAGTCGCACGCCTGGAAAGCGTGTATACGTGAATAGCGTATCGAGGGTTCGAATCCCTTCCTCTCTGCCAGATACTAAAGACACCAGCTAACGGTGTCTTTTTTAATATCCGCTCTTCTTAAAAATATTACACCACACTTTTATTTCTATTACCCTCTAATCAGAAACCTGCCACTCATTCTTATCTTATACTAAACCTTAATGATTAAAGGCCGTCTGAAAATTTTCAGACGGCCTCTCTTAAAACCTACCAAATCCCGAACCATTGTTTATCAGACTGCTTTTTATCACCGTTCTGCTGCTCGTAATTTTGACGGCGAAATTGCCAAGGCGCTTGCGGATTGTCTTTTTTCCATAAGCCTTTACGTTTTTCCTTGGCTTGTTTTTGTGCGGCCGAATAGTCAGTGTAGGCAGTTTTACTTTGTTGTTTTTTGGCATAACTTTCATAATGCCATGCGGCGCCATCCCGTATCTGCATTAAATTCAAGTCAATCGTGCCGACAGATACTTGGGCAACTTCGCGCTGGTAGCGGTCGGCTTCAAACACACGGACTTTGGCTTTTTTATTCAATGCAGCATCAATCAGATTGTCTCGTGATTGCGTACCATAGGCTTGATTGATTTCCGGCGCATCGATATAGGCCATGCGGATTTTGTGTTTCCGGCCGTCGCCATCGATGATGTGCATAGTATCGCCATCATGGATTTTGATGATTTTTCCGTTGTATGTGTAAGTTTGTCGCGATGACTTTTGTTTTTGTTTCTGTTCTTGCTTAGGTTCAGCTTCGGTTTTGGTGTCAGATGTGGCTTTGACGACATTTTCTCCCAGCCATTCATTGACCTTTTCCAAACCGATATTGTCGCCTTGTGCCAATGTTGCAGCAACGCTTACCCCGGTACGAATCAACTCAGTATCGCGTGAGCTGTAACCAAGCGCGCCCAACACGGATAAAACAACGGGCAACCATTTTATAATTTTACTGATTTGCATATTTTGCCAAATTGAAGGCCGTCTGAAAGACCTGATGCACTTTCAGACGGCCTTTAAGATTGATTAATCTTCATTAATCCTGACAAGGCAGGATGACTTTTGCGCCTTCTGCCGTACCTAAAACCAACACATCGGCGGCATCTCGGGCAAAAATACCGTTTTCGAGTACGCCGGTGATTTTGTTGATTTCGTCTTCCATTTTCAGGGCTTGATCGATATTGAGGCCATGAACATCAACGATTTGATTTCCATAGAAAGTAGTATAACCGACACGCAACTCAGGCTGTCCGCCCATGGCAAGCAGTTTACGCGACACCAGCGAACGGGCATTTTCAACCACTTCCACCGGCAATGGGAATTTACCCAAACGGGAAACATATTTGCTTTCATCGGCGATACAAACAAATTTATCGGATGCGCTGGCCACGATTTTTTCGTTCAAATGCGCACCGCCGCCGCCTTTAATCATTTGCAGCGCGTGGTTGACTTCGTCTGCACCGTCAACATAAACCGCCAAACCCATCACTTCATTCAGTGAAACTTCTGGAATCTCGTATTTCGCCAAAAGCTCGCTGGATTTTTTAGAAGTAGACACGGCACCCTTGATTTTCTTACCGCTTTTACCCAAAGCTTCGATAAAAAAGTTGATGGTAGAGCCGGTACCGATACCGATGTATTCGTTTTCAGGAACAAATTCCACCGCTTTTTCGGCGGCAATACGTTTGAGTTCGTCTTGAGTTGCCATGTTGTCAGTCTTTTAGTTTGAATAATAAAGTAATTTTAAGCTCTTAGGCTTTAATCAGCAATACTGCCGCTTGCGCTTCAATGGCTTCCATCCGTCCCAGATAGCCAAGTTTTTCGTTGGTTTTACCTTTGATGTTCACGCAGTTTTCAGGTAAACCCAAATCTGCGGCAATATTGGCGCGCATTGCCGGAATATGCGGCGCAAGTTTTGGCTTTTGAGCAATCACGGTCGTATCGACATTAACCACCTTCCAACCCAACTCCTGCACGCTTTGATAAGCCTCGCGCAATAGCACACGGCTGTCTGCATCTTTAAATTCGGCTGCAGTATCAGGAAAATGGCTGCCGATATCGCCCAAACCGGCCGCTCCCAACAGGGCATCGGTAATCGCATGCAAAAGCGCATCGGCATCTGAATGACCCAGCAAGCCTTTTTCAAACGGAATGTTGACGCCGCCTAGTATCAAATCTCGTCCTTCGACCAACTGATGGACATCGTAGCCCTGTCCGACACGGATATTCATGTTTGTTTCCTTAAATAATAGGTTTTGATTGTTCAGACGGCCTTGAGCAACAATCTGACAATGTATTCGTCTTGCGGCAGCGTCAATTTTAAATTGCGCGTATCGCCCTGCACCAAGCGCGGCCGGATACCCAGTTTTTCAATCGCTGATGCTTCATCCGTAATCTCACTTAAATCATCAACCGATAAAGCACGATGTAACAAGGCCGTCTGAAAAAGCTGCGGCGTTTGCGCCTGCCATAATCCTGCGCGTGCAACGGTTTCATCAATATGATGACTGCCGTCTGAGCGCTTGAGCGTATCAGCCACCGGTATGGCCAAAATACCGCCTTCATCATTCTCACCCGCCTCATCAAGCAAACGTGTTAACGCTTCAACAGGCAGGTAACAGCGCGCGGCATCATGAACCAAAATGTTATCTTGCGCCTCGGCCAAACCTTGCTCCAATAAAACGGACACACCATTGCGTACCGTTTCGGCACGACTTGCGCCGCCTACTCGAAAGACGCGTACTTTCTCAGACAGGGCCGTCTGAAAAACCGAATCTTCCGGCGAAAGAATAACAGCAATTAAATCTATGCGGGGGTGTTGCTCAAAGATTTCTATGGTATGTTGCAATACGGTTTTACCATTGATTTCAACATATTGTTTAGGTTTTCCTGCACCAAATCGCGCTCCCACACCGGCAGCAGGAATCAAAGCGATATTGCGGCGCATCATGCTGACACTCCGGCATCGGCCTCATCCGGCGTTTCAGCCTTGCGCCATACGCACGCTTCGCCCAAATCGTCCAAATATTTTTCATGTGCGGCCAGCTCGTCCGCATTGGCTTTGATAACTTTCAACTGCGAGGTACGTTTGGTTTCCGCAATAACGGTTTGTTTGACTTCGCCCTCTTCTTCCGCCTCGCCGCCCATCAGGTCGAACTGCTGACGCGTCATGGCAAGATAGACTTCACCCAAAAGCTCGCAGTCGATTAGCGCGCCGTGCAAAACCCGTTTGCTGCGGTCAACGGAAAAGCGGTTACACAACGCATCCAAGCTTGCCTTTTGCCCCGGAAACATTTCACGCGCCATAGCCAGCGTGTCGGTGACTTTACAACCCAGTTCCTCGATAGAAGGCAAACCCATGCGGCGGAACTCCATATTCAGGAAGCCGACGTCAAACTTAGCATTATGGATAATCAGCTCTGCGCCACGAATAAAGTCGGCAATCTGTTCACCCACTTGAGCAAACGGCGGCGCATTCTTCGCTTCCAATACTTCAATCGTCAAACCATGCACCTTCGCCGCTTCCTCCGGCATATCGCGTTCGGGGTGGACATATAAATGAAGATTGGAGTCGGTCATTTGGCGGTTGATCATTTCCAAGCCGGCAAATTCGACCAGACGGTCGCCGTTTTCAGGATAAAGACCCGTGGTCTCCGTATCGAGGATAATCTGACGTTGGCTCATGGTTGGTGGTTTCTGCAATTATCAAAACGTCCTGAATCATACTGAAGGCCGTCTGAAATGTATAGTCAGCAAAACTTTAGCTACTTTTGAAATACCCTTTTATAGCTGGATTTTTTCAGACGGCCTTTATTCTTTTTTCATCTATTGGCCAGCTATTACTCCAATTTGAGTAGAAAGCCCAATTTCTAAAAAATTTTTTAAATTTAATTTCTTTAATAATTAATACCTTACTTATAAATTAAATAATAGGAACAATTATCATTTGCAAATTTAAAAAATCGCCGTATAATACAACCCATCGAAACAAAACAACCGCACAACAGAATGAAAGGAGAAGAAAATGCCCGAAAGTATTTTTAAGCAAGTCTCCCTCGACATTCTGAGACTGCACCAGCAAGCCATCCGCTCTTTGATCGCTACCAAGTGTTGCGATGAGTGCGAAGTACACGACGCAGTATTCATTACTTTAGATGGCCGATATTATGTTTGGCTCCCTTGTATGGGCAAATCGCCCCAATCAGAAACCGGCATCCTGCTGATTGAAGATGAAGACGGCAATACACGCTTGAGCTGGGTTGCCGATACACGCGAAGTCAAGCAAAAAGATAGTCTGTACAACCGCGTTGTTTCCGCCCTGCAAAGAAAAATGCAGCGCACGAAAAACAAATTTATTCAGTCGGCAAACGCTAGATTGCTTGAGCTGACGCCTCAGCAAGGCCGTCTGACGACAAACAGCAAAGATTTCTCGCTTTCACCACATGACTTGATGAAAGCACTTTATCCGGCAACACATCAAATAGGAGAATTTGCCCTGTAACAGTTTTTGGTAGTGGTTTGTGTTCCTTTTGCGCCCCTTAAAATTTTAAAGGGGCGATTTTTTTTTGCCCCTACTTTTCAGACGGCCTAAACATCGGTTTTCCAGTACAATAAAGGCCGTCTGAACATTTCCTACTTTTCAACCATGCAACTGCTCAAATACATCCAATCACAAGGCCTCGGCAGCCGCAAGCAATGCCAATGGCTGATAGACAATGACTGCATTGCCATCAACGGCGAAATCCATAATCGTGCTAAAGACGATATCGATCCGTCTCAAGTGTACACCCTGTCTGTTGACGGCGAAGAGATTGCCGCCGTACCCATGCCCTATTTCTACATTTTGCTTCATAAGCCTGCAGATTACGAGACTTCGCACAAACCCCAGCAATATCCAAGCATCTTTAGCCTGTTTCCCGACCACATGCGCAATATCGATATGCAGGCAGTCGGCCGCTTGGATGCAGACACAACCGGCATTATTCTGATTACCAACGACGGGCAATTTAACCACCGCGTTACCTCGCCCAAACACAAAGTTCCGAAGCTCTACCGTGTCACTTTGAAACATCCTGCCGACGATACCCTTTGCACTACGCTGAAAAACGGCGTCCTCCTACATGACGATAATGAAACCGTCGCCGCGGCCGAAGCAGTATTGGCCGACCCAACCACATTGATGATGACCATTACCGAGGGTAAATACCATCAGGTCAAACGCATGGTTGCAGCCGCAGGAAACCGTGTCGAACAGCTCCACCGTGAGAAATTCGGTGACTGGAATGTCAATGATTTGGCCGCCGGAGAATGGAAATTTATCCAAATCTAAAAAAATTCCAAATTTTTTCGATCAATTTTTAAACAATATGGATTTTTTATTTATTTAAAATCAAACATCTAATCCTTATCATTTTTATTTAACAGAATTTAACACTGTAAAGACTGAACTATTGTATAATTCGCCTGTCTGAGTAACACTTGCTTCGAAAGAAGTGAGTAAGTGAGTAAGACGTTTTCCCCGTAATGTGTTTGGCCATCTATACTTTCCCCTTAGTATAGATGGTTTTTTTTATCTAAAATTTGGCAATCAAGCGGGCATGCTTTCAGACGGGCCTTTCTCATCTAAAGAAGCCATCATTGCTAAACCCCATCTCCACTCATTAACTTGCCATTACTCCTTTTCTCTTTCTCGTCTCTTCCGCATCAATCTGTGCCGTTCCAATTTCAGATAAATCATTTTATAGAAAGAAAAACTATCGGCGACTATCCAAGCTAAGGTTACAGGATGTTATTAGGCAGCCTTAGATAAATACCATCTTTGTTGCCGACATACTTGAAAGCAACACCTTAGTACTATCCAATATCCTTACAACACCCCTTTCCCATATCCCACTTTCAGACAGCCTTTATCGTTACGGCTCTTTCAATCATTCATACCGTTTCAGCCAAATTCTCTGTTTGCAGGTTTCAACACCAAGCAAATCAGAGGAACTCACTAAAAATTATTCATTACATAGTTTTTTTAACTAATTTTCTTTTCCGACTTTAGTCAAGATTCGTTAAATCTTTACGGTAAAATGTTGTCTTTATTTTTATGCATCTGAGTATTTATGTCTTCCAATCAACCCCGTCAAACTTGGTCCAACCGTTTGACTTACATCCTTACTGTTGCCGGCGCGACTGTCGGCTTTGGTGCAACTTGGCGTTTCCCGTATTTGGTCGGTGAAAACGGCGGCGGCGCGTATGTATTCCTGTTCTGTATCGCCATGCTGGTCATCGGTATTCCGATGATTTTGGTGGAAAACGTCATCGGCCGCCGTAAAGGCGTGAACGCGCTGGATGCGTTTGGCGGCACAATGAATGGCAAACCCGTTGCCAAAATTTGGAAATTGGTCGGTTGGATGGGCCTGATCGGCGCATTCGGCATCATGGCCTATTACATGGTGCTCGGCGGCTGGGTTATCAGTTACATCATCAATATCATCGGCGGCAATTTGGACATTTCCAGCCCTGTTTCCGGCGAAGTTACCAAAAGTTTCTTTACCGAACACATCGAAAACAGCCCTTGGGAAATTGCTTTCTACACCTTCTTATTTGTGGTTGTGAACCAATGGATCTTGGTCAAAGGCGTGATCGGCGGTATTGAAAAAGCGGCAAAATACCTGATGCCTTTACTGTTTTTATTCCTGATTGCCATGGTTGTGCGCAACGTTACCCTGCCGGGCGCAATGGAAGGCATTACCTTCTATCTGAAACCTGATTTCAGCAAAATTACAGCCGAACTGTTCGTCTTCGTTTTAGGACAAGTATTCTTCGCCTTGAGCTTGGGTTTCGGCGTGATGATTACGTTATCCAGCTATCTGGATAAAAATGAAGATCTGGTTCAGACGGCCGTAATTACCGCGATTACCAACACTTTGATTGCCGTGTTGGCCGGCTTTATGATTTTCCCTTCCCTCTTCAGCTTTGGCGTTGCCCCTAACTCAGGCCCGACACTGGTGTTCCAAAGCCTGCCGATCGTGTTTTCCAATATGTGGGCAGGCCCAGTGTTTGCAGTAATTTTCTTCTCACTGCTTCTGATTGCCGCGCTGACCACTTCTCTGACCATTTATGAAGTGTTGATTACGACCATTCAGGAAAAAACCAAAATCCGCCGCGCAGCCGCGATTACCATCGTACTGGCAGGTATTTTTATCTTCGGCAATATCCCTTCCATCTTGAGCTACGGCCCGTGGAAAGATATTTCCGTGTTTGGTAAAAACATTTTTGATGCCTTTGACTATATCAGCGGCAACATCCTGTTTATGCTGACCGCGCTTGGCTCTGCCTTGTTTGTCGGCTTCGTGATGAAAGATGAAGCGAAGGACGAATTGCTCTACAAAGGCAACCATACCACCGTCAATATCTGGTTTGCCTATGTGAAATACCTCGTGCCGTTGGTGATTCTGCTGATTTTCATCAGCAACCTGTTCTGATAAGCAAACATATAAAAAGGCCGTCTGAAATATTCAGACGGCCTTTGTTTTGACTATGCTTTATTCAGCCCAGTTTTTCTTCTTACTGGTTTTACCGATACCGGGGTTGAAGCTGTTGGTCGGGTCGAGTTTTTTATAGAACTGTTTCAACTCTGGCTTCGCTTCATACAGATGACCGACATTATGCTCGGCAGGATATTGCGCACCGCGTTGGTCAAGCAGATGGAGCATTTCATGTTCCAAAGCCATACAGTCGTTGCCTTTTTTAATGATGTAGTCCTGATGGAACACATGACACATAAAATGTCCGTAATACAATTTATGGATAATTTTATTGTCGATTTCGGGCGGCAGGGTTTCAAACCAATCACGATCATCACGACGCAAGGCGATATCGAGTGCGACCAAATCCTCTACTTCATCATCATGTACAGAACGGTAACGGATCGCGGCAGAAGCCACAGCAAAGCGATGCAGCATGGCCGCCTGCGTTTCTTCGGCATTACATTCGAAGAATGCGCCGCCATGGGTTGCAAAATATTCTTTCAAGAAAGCACGCGCTTCTTCTACGCCCTCCCCGCCCATTTTTAAAATCAGGTGATGTTCATATTTATCCCGATAGTTGCGCATAGATTTCGGCAAGTGATCAGGCAAAATTTTACTGATCAGTTGCATGAATTTATCAGAGAAGTGTTTTGGTAAGAAACTTATCTTTTTACTGAATCTATCCACACGGGCTTTCAGATCAAACAGTTTCGGAAGTTGGTGGGTACCGAACGTCTTGATGATATAAAAAGTATCTTTACCATAAACGGCAGCAATATCAAAAGCATGACGATGGATATACTCACCGGAAATAGGCAGGTTTTTAAACTCGCTCAAAGCGGCACGACGAATATCGGTCAGCTCATTAATATCATTGGTGCCGATATAGAAGACGGCAGTCTGTTTTTCTTGCGGGAACGTATCCAAGCGTACGGCAAACACCATCAGCTTGCCCGCGCAACCTGATGCTTCGTAGTGACGCGCAGGGTCGGCATTAAAACGGGCGGCAGTCGGTTCATTCACTTGGCGGACATGATCGCAGTACGCATGGTCATGCCCTTTGCCGGCATCTTGCGCAATGTCTTTTCGCTGATAATGGAAACCTTGCAAGTTGGTCAAAATTTCTTCAGGGGTTTCGCCCAAATCAATGCCCAAATGGTTGACCAGCTCCAGTTTGCCCTCTTCGTTGATTTGCGCAAACAGGGCCATTTCCGTATAAGCCGGGCCACGCTGTACCAGTGCGCCACCCGAGTTATTACATACGCCACCCAATACAGATGCGCCGATACAGGACGAACCGATCACTGAGTGCGGCTCACGGCCTAAAGGTTTCAGCAGCAGCTCCAATTGATTCAAGGTAGAACCGGGCAGGCAGACAACCTGTTCGTTATTGTTGATCGGCTGAATGATGTTCAGACGCATGGTATTCACAATCACGATATCGCGGTCGTAATCATTGCCGTCAGGAGTCGAGCCGCCAGTCAAACCGGTATTGGCGGCCTGCGTAATCACGATAACATCAGCCTCAACACACGCCTGCAAGATTTGCCACATTTCCAAAACCGTACCCGGACGGACAACAGCTAGCGCCTTGCCCTCGCCAAAACGGTAGCCTTGACGGTATTGTTCAGTTTTTGCCGGGTCTGTGATGATATATTTTTCGCCGACGGTTTGCGTCAGCCGACTGATTAATTGTGTAGCATTCATTGCATACTCCTTGAGAAATGAATATATTTATTAAATTACAAATATTGTAGTAATCCCTTTTATCAAAGTAAAGGCAAACTCATTTTTAAATTCATCATTCAAATAAACAAAAGGCCGTCTGAAATTTTCAGACGGCCTTTTGTTTCAAGCTTGCACAATCAAATTATTCAGCTGCTTTCTCTTCGCGAGCAGGAGCTTCTAGCAAAGCTTTGATAGACAGGCGTACTCGGCCGCGATCGTCTACTTCCAATGCTTTCACGTTCACAACCTGACCTACTTGCAGGTAGTCGCTGACATTGCGTACGCGCTCGTGGGCGATTTGGCTGATGTGTACCAAACCGTCTTTGCCCGGCATCACGCTGACAATCGCACCAACGTTGTTGTCGAGGATTTTAACCACAGTACCTTCGTACACTTTGCCCACTTCCACTTCGGCAGTGATTTCTTCGATACGTTTTTTCGCTGCATCGCCTGCTTCTTGAGTAGTCGCAGCGATAGTGATGGTACCGTCTTCAGCGATGTTGATTTCAGTACCGGTTTCAGCAGTAATCGAACGAATAGTTTCACCGCCTTTACCAATCACATCACGGATTTTGTCTTGGTTGATTTTCATGGTGAACAAGCGTGGCGCGTGTGCAGACAGTTCTTGCGGGCCTGCAACAGCGGCTTTCATCTGATCCAAGATGTGCAAACGTGCTTCTTTGGCTTGAGCCAAAGCGATTTGCATGATTTCTTTGGTAATACCTTGGATTTTGATGTCCATTTGCAGTGCGGTCACACCTTCGGTTGTACCGGCTACTTTAAAGTCCATATCGCCCAAGTGGTCTTCGTCGCCCAAGATGTCGGTCAGGACGGCAAATTTGTTGTTGTCCAAAATCAGGCCCATGGCGATACCGGCAACGTGTGCTTTCAAAGGCACACCGGCAGACAACAGGCTCAAGCAGCCGCCGCAGACGGAAGCCATAGAGGAAGAGCCGTTGGATTCGGTAATTTCAGAAACCACGCGCATGGTGTAGCTGAAATCTTCAGGTTCTGGCAATACGGCCAACAACGCACGTTTAGCCAAGCGGCCGTGACCGATTTCACGACGCTTTGGCGCGCCTACGCGACCCACTTCGCCGGTAGAGTATGGAGGGAAGTTGTAGTGCAACATGAAGCGGTCGGTGTATTCGCCGGACAGCGCATCAATGATTTGCTCGTCGCGTGAAGTACCCAAAGTTGCAACGGCCAAAGCTTGGGTTTCGCCACGGGTAAACAATGCAGAACCGTGCGTACGCGGCAATACGCCGGTTTGAATGTTCAGCGGACGAACAGTGCGGGTATCGCGACCGTCTATACGCGGTTGGCCGTCCAAAATTTGGCTGCGGACGACATCGGCTTCCAAATGTTTGAAAATGCCTTTGATTTCGTTGGCTGCCAAAGTGTCGGTTTCTTCGGTAATCAACGCTTCTTTTACAGCATTCCAAGCTTCGTCCAATTTAGCAGAACGCGCTTGTTTTTGACGGATTTTGAACGCTTCTTTAATGGTTTCGCCGGCAATTTCGCGTACTTTTGCAACCAATTCTTCATTGGTTTCAGGAGCTTTCCAATCCCAAACTTCCGGGTTGACTTCGTCGGCAAACTCATTGATAGCATTAATGGCCACTTGCATTTGATCGTGACCGTAAACAACCGCACCCAGCATCACTTCTTCAGACAAGATGTCGGCTTCGGATTCCACCATCAACACGGCTTTAGAAGTACCGGCAACAACCAAGTCCAATTGTGATTTGGCCAACTCGGCTTTAGTCGGGTTCAGAACGTACACGCCGTTTACATAACCTACGCGTGCCGCGCCAATCGGACCGGCAAATGGTACGCCGCTCAACACCAGCGCAGCAGATGCGCCGAGCATGGCAGGAATGTCAGAATCGATTTCAGGGTCAACAGACACCACCATCGCTACGATTTGGATGTCGTGGTAGAAACCTTCAGGGAACAAAGGACGGATCGGACGGTCGATCAGACGGCTGGTCAGGATTTCTTTTTCGCTTTGTTTGCCTTCGCGTTTGAAGAAACCGCCGGGGATTTTACCTGCTGCGTAAGTACGCTCGAGGTAATCGACAGTCAGAGGGAAGAAGTCTTGGCCTTCTTTCACTTCTTTGTTAGTGGTAACGGCAACCAAAACAACGGTGTCGCCCATAGATACTTTAACGGCAGCAGCGGCTTGGCGAGCGATTTCGCCGGTTTCCAAAGTAACGGTTTGATTACCGTATTGGAAGGTCTTAACGTGTTTATTGAACATCATTGTTCCTTTCAAAATACCGCACTGCTAAAACACTAATAATGCACACTAAAATCCGAATGTGCATAGTTAGGGTTTCAGACCGTGCGGCAGGTTATAAACAAGCTTTCAGACAACCTTTAAGGCGCTGAAAACAACTCTCGATTATAAAGGCAACTATCCTTAAAATCCAGTATTGATACAATAAAAAGGCCGTCTGAAACATATCTCTTTCAGACGGCCTTCAACCTTAAAAATCAACCCTGAGTCAGCAAAGTCAATGCTTCCTGATATTTTTCGACTGTTTTCTGAATTACATCGGCAGGCACTTTAGGCGCAGGCGCTTTTTTGTTCCAACCGCTTTGCTCCAGCCAGTCGCGGACAAACTGTTTGTCAAAAGACGGCGGATTGATGCCGACTTTGTATTGATCGGCAGGCCAAAAACGGCTGGAGTCAGGCGTCAACACTTCGTCCATCAAAGTCAGCGTGCCTTCTTCATCTAAACCAAATTCAAATTTAGTGTCGCAAATAATGATACCGCGGGATTTGGCATATTCGGCCGCTTCCTTATAAAGCTGAATCGCCTTGGCGCGTACTTCCGCCGCCAGCTCTTTGCCGATAATGCGTTCGCATTCTTCAAAGCTGATGTTTTCATCATGATCGCCAACTGCGGCTTTGGTCGACGGCGTAAAAATTACTTCGGGCAACTGCTGCGCTTCCTGCATACCTTCAGGCAGTTGAATACCGCAGACAGAGCCTGTCTTTTGATAATCTTTCCAACCGCTGCCTGCCAGATAACCGCGCACAATAGCCTCCACTTTCACCGGAGTGAGTTTTTTAGCTACAACAGCGCGTTTTTCTAAAACTTTGGCTTCGTTTTCTGGCAAAACATCGTAAACCGTTTGGCCGGTAAAATGGTTAGGCATGATATGAGCCAGTTTTTTAAACCAAAAATTAGAAATCTGCGTCAGAATCTCCCCTTTACCCGGAATCGGGTCATCCAAAATCACATCGAATGCAGACAGGCGGTCGGAAGCAACCATCAACATTCGCTTATCGTCAATTTCGTATAAATCGCGTACTTTGCCGGAGTAGATTTTTTTTAAGCTGATTTCAGACATTTTGGGTATCTCTTTGGTAGACAGAAGAATGCGGTATTTTAGCCCAATTTGGAATTTTTCGTCAGATTGTTTACAAAATAAAGGCCGTCTGAAACCTTATATTTTGGTTTCAGACGGCCTTATCCGTTGATTTCAGAGAAAAACCCTGAAAATCACCATCCTATCAGATTACAGAAGCTTGAGTCTGATCTTGGATTTGGTTTACAGCAGACAGAGAGTAGTAGTCGCCGTGGCCGGTTACTTGGTAAGTGCTACCGTCAGCAAACTTGAAGTTCTCAACTTTGTGATTGTTACCGGTGAACCAGTCGTCAATGGTGATGCTGTCGTTAGTACCGACAGAAACAGTCAGGTTAGCACCTGATTTGCTCAGCAATACGTCAGAAGCTGTAACACCTTTACCGAACAACAGGGTGTCATTACCGCTTTCCTCACGGATAGTGTCGTGACCGTAACCTTTGTCGAAGAAGTAAGTATCGTTACCGGTACCGCCGATCAGGATGTCGTTGCCGACACCACCGTCGAGGTAGTCGTTACCGTCTTTACCAACCAGGCAGTCGTCGCCGGCCAAACCGTACAGATGGTTGTTGCCGCCGTTACCTTCGATGTTGTTGTTCAAAGAGTTACCGGTACCGTTCAGGTTTTGCATACCTTGCAAAAACAGGTTTTCAACGTGATCGGTCAAGGTGTAGTCAATAACGGTACGAACAGTATCGATACCGGCTTGTGCATTGCCGTACTCGATAACTTGGTCGTTGGCATTGTCAACGAAATAAACATCGTTACCGTCGCCACCGCGCATGATGTCAGCACCAGAGCCACCGTTCAGGTAGTCGTTACCAGCACCACCTTGCAGGTAGTCTTTACCTTCTTCACCGTATAGAGAGTCACCGTCGGCATCACCGTAAATGGTGTCGTTACCAGCACCGGCGTAGATTACGTCTGTGCCGTTGCCACCGTAGATGATGTCTTCGCAAGCAGTACCATAAATGGTATCTTTAGCATCAGTACCGCGGATAACGTTGCCGTCTTTGCAGTCTTCAGCTCGAATGACATTACCTGGGTTTTTGTCTTCCTGACCGTATGAGTTGTTTTGGTTATGGTCGTCAACACAGTCTTTGCAGTCTGGCTCAGGTTTCGGTTCTGGTTTAGGCTCAGGTTTTGGCTCTGGCTTAGGCTCAGGTTTTGGTTCTGGCTTAGGCTCAGGTTTTGGTTGAGGTTTTGGTTCTGGTTGCGGTTCTGGTTGTGGCTCAGGTTTAGGCTCAGGTTTTGGTTGAGGTTTAGGCTGAGGTCGTGGTTTTGGTTGTGGTTTTGGTGGTGTCGGTTTGATTGGATCACAGTTGTAAGGTGGGCAAACCGGAACACATTTGTAAACGGTGGTTTTTGCTGGTGGGCAGAAAGCCGCAATAGCAGAAACCAAACCAGTTACCGCATTAACTACTGACACGCCGACGCTGGCAATGCTAGCGATGCTGCCGATAGAAACAGAAGATTTTGCTGCAGGAGCGCAGTAGTAAGATGAGAAGGAAGCCTTAGGCGCAGGAGCGCAGTAAGAACTAACCAGGGGTCTAGCATAATACCCCCCGTAACAGTATGCCATAATAATTACTCCCAAAATAGTTAATAAAGATATTGAGCTGACGGAACGAGCAAATTCCGCCCTTGCTCAATTATTATTTTAGTAATATTTTTCAAAATATTTACTCAAAAATATCAAACGGTAGAATTTGCCGATAAAAGGATGGAGTTTCGCCTTTTTTTAAATTCCATTATCCTAGAAACAATAAAAACATTAACATTGATTCACAATCTCTCAAACGACATAGATTCTTTATCTATCTTGTTAAAAGCTAAATTTTAACTATAGTTATAGTAAACAAACATAATACCAATAAGAAGTTATTATTATGAATAGATAATATCGACAATTTACCCAAATACAGCCGCATCCGGATTTTGTTCTACGCTAATAATGTGAATTTGTCGTATTTACACTATAATGACACGAATACCTATTTAACAGCTATCAGAGGAGATACTCAACCATGCGTACTTTATTGACCGGAGCCAAAGGTCAGCTTGCCCGTTGTCTGCGCGACCGCCTGCCCGAAGATTGGGAACTGATTGCTACTGACTCTACTTCGCTGGACATTACCGATACCGAAGCCGTGCATCACATGATCAAAAACTTCCAACCAGATGCCATCGTTAATGCCGCAGCTTACACTGCCGTCGATAAAGCGGAAGAAAACGCTGAAGCCGCTTTTGCCGTCAACGCAACCGCTGTTCACAACCTGGCCGCAGCCGCCCGCGCCGCACACGCTCGCTTTATCCATATTTCCACTGATTATGTATTCGACGGCGAAGGCAAACGCCCTTACCGTGAAACCGACTACACCAATCCGCGCAGCACTTACGGTCAATCTAAAGTAGCAGGCGAACTTTTGGCTTTAGCCGCGCATCCTGAAAGCACTATTGTCCGTACTTCATGGCTGTTTAGCGAATACGGCAGCAATTTCGTCAAAACCATGCTTCGCCTTGCCAAAGAACGCGACTCCCTCTCCATTGTCCACGACCAAACCGGCTGCCCGACTTATGCAGGCGACTTGGCTCACGCCATCATCAGTTTATTGCAACAGCCTACTTCCCCACGCGGCATCTTCCATTACTGTGGCAATAAATCGGCAACATGGTACGAATTTACCAAAGCCATCTTTCAGACGGCCCACCAATTAGACGACAGCTTCCGCATTCCAGAACTGAACGCAATCACCACCGAACAATACCCCCTGCCCGCTCCGCGTCCGGCATACAGCATTATGGATTGCTCACGCTTAGAGACCGAGTTCGGTATCAAACCGTCCGACTGGCAAAAAGCCCTGCGCGAAATTCTCCGCAAAATCGACTGATAAGCTGATTCATCTATATCAAGGCCGTCTGAAAACATATTTTCAGACGGCCTCTTTGTTTCTTTTATATCAAATGCTTTATCTATCCAGTCTGTCATTTGAAAAGTGCTACAATAGCCGTTTATTTTATTTTTCAGACGGCCTGACAATATGTGCAACCATCATCCCAAACATTCACACGATAATGACACCATCCGCATCCGCGGCGCGCGTACACATAATTTAAAAAATGTCGATTTGGACATTCCGCGCCACAAACTCGTGGTGGTAACAGGATTGTCAGGCAGTGGCAAATCGTCGCTGGCGTTTGATACTTTATATGCCGAAGGCCAACGCCGTTATGTTGAAAGCCTTTCTGCCTATGCCCGTCAATTTTTGCAGATGATGGACAAACCCGATGTCGATTTGATTGAAGGCCTGTCGCCCGCAATTTCCATCGAGCAAAAATCCACCAGTCACAATCCGCGCTCAACCGTCGGCACGGTTACGGAAATCCACGATTACCTGCGCCTTTTGTACGCACGCGTCGGCACGCCGTATTGCCCCGAACACAATCTGCCGCTATCCAGTCAAACCGTATCACAGATGGTCGATGCCGTATTGAAACTGCCGGAAGACACGCGCGTGATGATTTTGGCGCCGGCAGTGCGCGAGCGTAAGGGCGAGTTTGTCGATTTCTTTGCCGACTTGCAGGCTCAGGGTTTTGCGCGTGTACGCGTGGACGGCGAAGTCTATCAGCTTGACGAAGTACCGAAGCTGGAAAAAAACATCAAACACAACATCGACGTCGTCATCGACCGTATTAAAGTAAAAGCCGACATTAAACAACGACTGGCGGAAAGTTTTGAAACCGCGCTTCGCCACGGCAACGAACGCGCACTGGCGATGGAAATGGACAGCGGCGAAGAACATTGGTTCTCCGCGCGTTTCGCCTGTCCTGTATGTTCATACAGCCTGCCCGAATTAGAGCCGCGTCTGTTTTCGTTCAACAACCCGATGGGCTCCTGTCCGACTTGCGACGGTTTGGGCAATACCAACTTCTTCGATCCCGAAAAAGTGGTCGCGCATCCCGAATTATCCTTAGCCGCAGGCGCGATTGACGGCTGGGACAAGCGTAACCAATTCTATTTCCAAATGATTCAGTCGCTGGCGCGGCATTACGGTTTCGACGTGCAGGCTGCTTGGGAAACGCTACCTGAAAAAGTGAAAAAAGTCGTGTTGCACGGCTCGGGCAAAGAAGTTATCGACTTCACTTACCTGTCCGAACGCGGCACCACCTTTAACCGCAGCCATGCCTTCGAGGGCATCATTCCCAATCTCGAACGCCGCTACCGCGAAACCGACAGTGAAACCGTGCGCGAAAAACTGCGCGAATACCAAAACCACCGCGCCTGCCCGAGCTGCGGCGGCGCACGTTTGCGCAAAGAAGCACGCTACGTTTACGTCAGCGGCGAACCCTTGCACGAAATCTCCGCTTGGCCGCTGACCAAAACCCACCAATTCTTTGAAACGCTGGATTTGGACGGCAACAAAAAACAAATCGCCGAAAAAATCCTCAAAGAAATCATTGAGCGACTCGGCTTCCTGATTAACGTCGGGCTGGATTACCTGAATCTCTCCCGCTCCGCCGAAACCCTCTCCGGCGGCGAAGCCCAGCGCATCCGCCTCGCCAGCCAAATCGGCAGCGGCCTGACCGGCGTGATGTACGTTTTGGACGAACCCTCCATCGGCCTGCACCAGCGCGACAACGACCGCCTGCTCGCCACCCTCAAACGCCTGCGCGACTTGGGCAACAGCGTGATTGTGGTCGAACACGACGAAGACGCCATCCGTGAAGCCGATTTCGTCGTCGATATGGGCCCCGGCGCGGGCGAACACGGCGGCAACGTATTGATTGCCGACACCCCCGAAAACGTCGCCAAATGTGAAAACTCCGTTACCGGACAATACCTCAGCGGCAAAAAATCCATTGCCGTGCCGTCTGAACGCACGCCCGTCAATCCCGACCGAATGCTCGTCCTTAAAGGTGCGCGCGGCAACAACCTCAAAAACGTTACCCTCGAACTGCCGCTCGGTTTGATTACCTGCATCACCGGCGTATCCGGCAGCGGCAAGTCCACCCTGATTAACGACACCCTCGCCAAAATCACCGCCCGAGAACTCAATCGCGCCCAAGAAGAACCCGCCCCATACGACGACATCCGCGGCCTTGAACACCTCGACAAAGTCATCAATGTCGACCAATCCCCCATTGGCCGCACCCCGCGCTCCAACCCCGCCACCTACACCGGCCTGTTCACCCCCATCCGCGAACTCTTCGCCGGCGTCCCCCTCTCGCGCGAACGCGGCTACAACGTCGGCAGATTCTCCTTCAACGTCAAAGGCGGCCGCTGCGAAGCCTGCCAAGGCGACGGCGTGATTAAAGTCGAAATGCACTTCCTGCCCGACGTGTACGTCCCCTGCGAAGTCTGCCACGGCAAACGCTACAACCGCGAAACCCTCGAAATCCAATACAAAGGCAAAAACATCAGCCAAGTCCTCGACATGACCGTTGAAGAAGCCCGCGAATTTTTCGACGCCGTCCCCACCGTATCGCGCAAACTGCAAACCCTCATGGACGTAGGCCTGGGCTACATCCGCCTCGGCCAGTCCGCCACCACCCTCTCCGGCGGCGAAGCCCAGCGCGTCAAACTCGCCTTGGAACTCTCCAAACGCGACACCGGCAGAACGCTCTACATCCTCGACGAACCCACCACCGGCCTGCACTTCGCCGACATCGCCCTGCTGCTCGAAGTCATAGGCCGTCTGAAAGGTAAAGGCAACTCGATTGTGATTATCGAGCATAATCTGGATGTGATTAAAACTGCGGATTGGATTGTGGATTTGGGGCCGGAAGGCGGAGATGGCGGGGGGAGGATTATTGCTAAAGGTAGCCCCGAGCAGGTGGCGAAGATTAAGGGGAGTTATACTGGGAAGTATTTGGGAGGAATATTATAAATAAGCTATTCTTAAATAGCTCCCATTGTGTGCTATTTTTTGATAAAATAACTTATAGGTTAAGTTGCAAATGACTATCACATTAAATTCATTAACCACAATAGGACATCCAGATCCGAAAATACTCTTTCGAGTTTATCGAAATTCTTGGCGCATTTTTACTTATCATAGTAAGGACCATGATTATTATAAAATTGCAGCAGAAGTTATTCGTAAGGATAAAAAATATATAAATGATCATAGAAACTTACTTACAAACCTTGGAAATCGATGCGAATCAGGGCTACCACTAACTACTATGTATGATGAAAAAGAATTGCATGAGATTTGTAAGGCAAAATGTAGTAATTTGAAAAGTGAGTTAAAAATTTTTAGGATTAGAAAAAATGATTTGAGATTAATTTTTATATACTATCCACCCAATAAGGAAATTATTTTATTAGATTTACTTATCAAGAAAAAAGATAAATATAGTAATGGAGAATTAGATAAGATACGTCGTATTGCCTGCTCTATTTTTACAGATGATGACATTAAAAAAGAACTAAATGATGATGAAAATTATGAAGAACAACTTACCTAGCCATAATGTATTGAATAAAGACGATTTTTCTTATTTATTCGATTTTTCTGATTTTGATACTGTAGATTTATCTAAAGAAAAAATAGCTTCTAGTTTAGCAGCATTAATTTCTTATTCTGGAATTAAGAGAAAAGACCTAGCCAAAAAGCTAAAATGGAAAGAAAGCAGACTAAGTAAAGCTTTGTCTGGTAGGCAAAACCTTACGTTAAAATCCATTACAGAAATAACAGTAGCCCTTGGATATGATTTTGATATTATTTTCCATAAAAACTATGGCATAAAGCCTTATATTCAACCATGGGAAATCAATCAACATAATAGCCATGGTATTTCATCTAAGATTCCCAATACCATTACCTTTATTAATTTAAATATTAATTTTCTTGATAAGAATACAATAAGTTCTAATTTTAATGTTATTAATGGTCTAGAAAATTTGAATTCTAATTTTAATGTTATTAATAGTCTAGAAAATTCGAATTCTAATTTTAATGTCATTAATAGTCTAGAAAATTCGAATGATGGGTCTCCTTATTTATTTAAAAAAGATCTCATTACAATTAACAACTAATAACTCATTTAATTAATAGGATTGCAATTATGTCAAATAATAGTTTTAATTCCAATGGCTATCAGACTATTTTCTGCGATAGAATTATGAGAATGTCAGTCAGTGCCTCCGTGTCTAAGTTAGATTTCGGTAGTTTTACCAACGAGAATGAAAATTCATCTTTAGAAATAACGACAAGATTAGTTATTCCCACTGAAGTTTTAGTACAGACACTTCCGTTATTACTTGAACAAATATCCAATCAAGATATGAAAAATGGCCTAGTAACTGATTTAAAGAAACTAATCGATTATTTGAATAATAATTGATACCTTACATACTGAATAATCTGCAAGCCGTAGCCTGCATATCCAACCGACTGCGTGCGTCGCTGCACCATACACCCTACCTGTGAATTACGCGGAACTTCAAAACCAACGCGTAGGGTGTGTGCGGTACGCACGCACGCGGTTGTTTGATTGACGGCTTGCCGTTTTAATTTTTAACTTCGTTGAAGTTGTTTGATTGACCGTTACGTTTCAACTTTTAACTTTGTTGAAGCTAGCGCTTTCAGACGGCATGAGAAATGGCCGTCTGAAAACTGAAAAAGCTTTATCTAAAACAACCACCCTAACTCACAAAACAAAAAACGGATTCCAAATTATTGGAATCCGTTTTTCTGTAAAGCTATCCGAATTATTTAGCTTCTTCTTTAGCATCTTCAGCAGCTTCTTTTGCATCTTCCGCTGCGTCTTTTGCGTCTTCTTTAGCCTCTTCAGCAGCATCTTTGGCTTCTTCGGCTTTTTCTTCAGGAGTTTCGGCAGCAGGAACGCCTTTCAAAGCGTCCAAAGAAGTTTTACAAGTTGCATCGCGTTGGTCTGCAGGCAGGTTTTTCAATGCTTCTTTGGTTTGTTCGAAAGATTTTTGCATCATGTCTTTGGTTGCGGCATCTACGTCTTTAGTTGCTTCGGCAAATGCTTTTTCGTATTCGTCACAAACGGCAGAAGAAGATGAGCCTGAACCGCCGCCGCATGCTGACAGGGACAGGGCTGCCAACAAAGCCGCCAATAAAGCTGATGTTTTCATGTGTCTCTCACTTTTTTAAATTTAGGTTAAAGGATGTTATATGTTAATTCATTATATGAAGGTGTCAAGAATTTTTGTTTAATTTAATCAAAACTATATCATTGAAAGAGCCTGCCTATCTCAATATGATCAAGGCCGTCTGAAATTTCAGACGGCCTTAGGTTTGCAAGCAATCTTTTTCCAACGATTACGCCGCTTTACGGTGATAATGTCTGAGCGCGTGTTCTTTACGTCTTCCGCTTGAGAAGGCGGATACGCGTTTCAGGTAGCCGATCACTCGGGTGCCGTAGTCGATGTCGTGGCTGCCGCAGGCGGAACAGGCGTGCAGGGTGCGTTTGTCGATATGGCCGCATTCGTTGCAAATGGTAATGCGTACGTTCACGCAGAAGTAGTTGCAGCCGGTTTGTGCGGCGATGTCCAAGAGCGAGCGGTAGCCGGATTCGGGCAGGGCTTCGTCGAGGTTCAGGTGCAGCGCGGAGCCGCCGTCGAGCCAGTCCACCAGTTCTTTGCCGTGCAGCAGGAATTTGTCAAGCGCGTTGATTTCTTCGTCTTCGACGACGTAGAAATAGGAGTTGTAGCATTCGCGGCTGACTTTGTAGCCGTCGGCTTTGTCCCATTTGGCGTTTTTCACGCCGAGATTCTCGGCGGGAACAAACTCGGTGTTGAACTTCACGCCATAGTGTTTGCTGGCGGCTTGGTTGGCTTCGAATATGGTTTTCAGACGGCCTTGGACAAAGTTGATGTAGTCGTCGTTGTAGCCGACTTTAATGCCTTGCGATTCGGCGGCTTCCGCCATGCCGTTGATGCCGATGGTGAGGAATTGTTTGTCTAGCGTGATGAAGCCTGCATCGTAAACGGGCAGCATTCCTGCGGCTTGATATTCTTCCATCAGTTTGCGGTAGGCGTATTGGTATTTGTGGATTTTGGCGACTTCGGCGGCAAGGTCGCGCCCGTCTTGCTCCAGTCGGTTCATGTTGATGGTGATGACGTTGATGGAACCGGTCGCCACGCCGCCCGCGCCGAGGGTGTAGCTGAAGGTGCGGTCTTCAATGGCGTTACGCAGGCGACAGCAGGAAGCCAACGAGTCGGGGTTGTCGGAAAGATAGACGAAGAAGGAATTACCTTCCGCCAACTCTTTCGCCATTTCATCGGCAAAAACGGTGTCTTTGCATTTGCCGCCGTCGGTCAGCATTGCGGCGGTCACGACAGGGAAGGTCAAAACGGCTTTGGTGCGTTCCTGATTGAACCATTTAAGGAAGAAGTTTTGCAGCTTCGCCACGCTCGCCCACACTGGTTTGCTGAAATCGGGAAAGACGAAATCGCCAAACATCGCGTCGAAATAGTATTGATCGTAAACGGAAATATTCCAAAACACGCTCTGATAACCGCGTGCGGCGGCGGGCTGGTTGATGCTGTACACCACCTGCTGCATGTGGTTGGCGATTTCTTTGGCGTGGGTTTCCAAATAATCGTCGCCGTAGTCTTTGCGGGCGAAGTAGTCGAAATAAGTCAGAAATTCCACCGTCGCCACCGCGCCGGCAAACTGCGCGCTGATGGCAAACACAAGATTGATAAACGAGCCGCAAAACGATGCCAGATGCTGCGGCGCCTTAGATTCGCCGCCGAGTTTGCTTAAGCCGTCGAGCAGGAAAGGATACAGCGTAACCGACACACAATAAGGCTTGAGGCTGGTTTCGTCGTGCACATAAATCTCATGCGCCTCAATCTGGCGGATGTATTCGTCAGCCACGGATTGGTCGAAAATTTCGGCGATTTTGCGCGATACTTGGGCGCGGTTAATCTGCACGAAAAAGTCTTTCATAATTTCCGCTTCCATCGTGGCGATGTTTTTCTGGGTAACGTTGGCGTTGGCATCCATTTTCGAGCCGTCCGCCGCGTTTTGCGCGCTGATGTAGTCGCGCATAAATTGTAGTTTTCCGTTTAACTGTTCGGGATGCAGCCGAATCATGTTAATTCTCCTGTATGGGTTTGGATGATTTATCAAGCAATGACGGTCAGGCCGTCTGAAACATCGCTGTCAGCGAATACAATAAATTCAATTTAAATCAGTGCAATACAGCACGAGGCTAAATTGAAGCCACTGGAAACACTTTAGGCGCGGGTTTGTCTTTGATAAACAGTCGGTTCAACACTTCACCCGTGCGCAAATCGACAAACTTCTGATTGGTGGTCGGGCTGTCCAAGCCGCCCAGCTCCATCTGCCAGCGGCCGGTTTTCAGATACGTCAGATAAGGCAGAATGCCGTCTGAAACCGCCTCTAACTCCTCGCGATCCAAGCCGGTGTACAAGCAGGCTTTTAGACCTTCCTGAGTAACAATGGCCAGCATTTTCTGCAAGGATTTCGGTTGCCATTCTCCTCCCATAAACAACACACAGCTGATTAATCCGCGATAGCGTTTCAGACGGCCTTTTAAATAATCCTCGGTCAATTCCGTGCCGATACCCTCTTTCCATGTATCGGCACTGTGGCAACCTTTGCAACGCAACGGACATCCTGAAAACAGAAATGCCAGCGACACTTCGCCCGGCACTTCCTGCCATACAATTTGCTCAACTGTAAATTTCAAGCTGCTCATTGCAATACCATAAAACACAAGATATGGTGCAAATTAAAACACAAGACTACTAGATATGGTATTTATATTTAACAATGCATTTTACTCATGTAATAGATTTTTATTATTTATATGATTGTCTATTACTATAAAATAGCAGTTTTAAACCAATAAAAAGGCCGTCTGAACACGATTCAGACGGCCTGAAATTAAAAAAAGAGAAGCAAAATCCGTTATAGCAAAGTCTATCCAAAAAAATAAAAAAAGGCCGTCTGAAATCATCTTTCAGACGGCCTCGATTTCAGGTTTTAACCCCGATTCGAGCCTTTAACCATATCCATCAAAAACAATCGGCAATCCAAGTTGCCATTGAACAGCGGAATCTTACGCTTCGGAGAAAGGCGCATAAATTTCGGCATATCGCGATCGCCGGTAAACATCCCAACCAGCCAACCTGCGTAATGCTGTTTCAACCATGTGCCCAGTTGCGGATAAAGCGCCTGTAAAGCCTGAATTTCGGCAAGGCGCACGCCATAAGGCGGATTGGAAATCATAATGCCGTGTTCGCCGTTCGGCCGCGCGGCTTGCGCATCTTGCACGTCAAAGCGGATGAAATTATCCACTTCGGCGGCTTGGGCATTGGCCAATGCAGCACGAATCATATAGCGGTCATTATCGCTGCCGGAAATTGGCGCGGTGGCCGGTTTGATTTGTTTTTCAGCTTCACGGCGCAGGGCTTGCCATTTTTCTTTGTCGAAGTTTTGCAGTTTTTCAAAACCGAAACGGCGCATCAAGCCCGGCGCACGGTGTGTCGCAATCCATGCAGCCTCAATGGCAATCGTGCCGCTGCCGCAAAACGGGTCTTGGAAAGGTTGCGTACCGTCATAGCCTGCCAAAAGCAGCAAACCTGCCGCCAAGTTTTCCCTTAATGGCGCTTCACCGGTATCCTGACGATATCCGCGTTTGAAGAGCGCTTCGCCGGAAGTATCGATAAAGATTTCCACATTGCGCTCATCGATAAAGGCATGAATGCGGATATCAGGGTTGATTTTGCCCACGCTCGGACGCGCATCATAAATATCGCGGAAGGCATCACAGACGGCATCTTTGATTTTCAAACCGACAAAATCCAAGCTTTTCACATTGGCGCGCTTGCCTTCAACTTTGACTTTGAAGGTCTGCTCCAGCTTAAACCAACCTGTCCAATGCAGATTTCGTGCCAGTTTGTAGATATCGTGTTCGTTGCGATAACCGCCTTTGGTCAAACGCAGCAAAACGCGGCTGGCAACGCGCGAATGCAGGTTGATGCGATACACCTGCTCCATTGTGCCTTTACATGCCACGCCGCCGTCAACAGCGCGGATATCCTGACATGCCATGCGTTCGAGTTCCTGCGTCAAAGGCGCTTCCAAACCGCGGGGACAAGTGATAAAAAGTGAATAAACCGTCATATAAAACCTTTCCGGGTAGAGCTATCCGAACCACTCGGATAATAAATAAAAACAATATTATAGCCGAAAAACCAAAGGCCGTCTGAAACTTCAGACGGCCTTTGAACAAAGTTTGCTTAGTGATCCAAACTGTCGGTTTCAACCTTAACCGCTTTATCGGTTTTATCTTCCGGCAAAACCAAGTTCAACAATACCGCCATAATACCGCCGGCAGAGATTGAGTTTTGGAACAATACCGGCAGGTTTTTGAACACTTCCGGCTCAAATGCCACACCCAAACCCAAACCTACAGAAGTTGCCGCGATAACCGCTTCACGGCGGCGAATACCGTGGCTGACCAAAATCCGCACACCGGCAATCGCAATCAGGCCGAACATCAACACCATTGCGCCACCCAAAACCGGACTCGGAATCGTAGTAAACGCGCGGCCGATGACAGGGAACAAGCCCAACAATACCAAAATCGCCGCAATATATTTGCCCACATGACGCGAAGCCACGCCGGTCATTTGAATCACGCCGTTATTTTGCGCAAACGTGGTTAAAGGCAAAGAGCCCAACGCAGTCGCAATTACAGAAACCAAACCATCTGCCAATACGCCACCGCGCAGACGTTTGGTGTATTCCTCACCCTCAATCGGCTGCTCGGAGACCATCGCAGTCGCCGTCAAATCGCCAACTGCTTCAAATACGCTCAACAGGAAAATCGCACCGGCAACGATAAACGCGTGCCAATCAAATGCGAAACCATATTTAAACGGAACAGGCAGGGTAATCAGCGGCAGGTTTTGCAGGGCGGAAAAATCTACTTTGCCCAAAAACAGCGCAACAATATAACCGACAATCAAACCCACCGCGATGCCGCTCATACGCAGCAATGGGTTTTTCAAGCAGTTGAAAACCAATACAATCAGCAACACCAGCGATGCCAGACCTAAGTTTTCCATCGAACCGAACGTACCGTCTGCTTTCGCACCGAAGCCGCCGCCGAAATCGGTAATGCCGACATGCACCAAGCTCAGGCCAATCAGCATGACGACCACGCCGCTTACAGTCGGCGTAATCACTTTTTTCAAATAAGGCAAAAGCCAAGCGGAGAAGCACACCAAAAACGCGCCGACAAAGGACACGCCCAAGAGCGTTGAAATCATCACATCTTTAGTCAAGCCGCCCTCTTTCATACCGGTACCGAGCGCAATCATCACGGTAACAAAAGAGAAGTTGACCGACTGAATCGACAACATACCCGAACCGACCGGCCCGAAACGGTTAACCTGCAAATAAGTGCCGACACCTGAAGCCACCATCGCCATCGACACCAAATAAGCCGTCATTTCAACCGGCAGCTCCAACGCCCCGCCGACAATCAATGCCGGAGTAATCATCGGGACAAAAATCGCCAGAAGGTGCGTAACCGCACTCAACAACGCATTCCCAAACGGCGGCTTGTCTTCCAAACCATAAACCAAATCAAGCGATTCCGCCTGTTTTTCAGTCATTCCGGCCATGTTGAACCTTCTCTCAAGAATCGTTAAAAAATATTAAGATGCATATTTTAACCAATTTGAAATGTATCAGCAAATTCAAAACCATCAGGCCGTCTGAAAGTTCCGCCCAATCGTTTTCAGATGGCCTCAAACCGCCTTAACACATTTTAATTCTTGACATCATTTTTCCATCTCAAAACAAACAAATCAATGATTTAAAAATGTATTATTCATTAAGATAATGACAAGTTACCATTACACGGCAAAGCCTCATAGCGGATATGTTTCACACAAACAACAAAGTAAGCTACAATCCGATGAATAATTCACCCACACCATAAAATTAAAGGTTTCCGTATGTTAAAAGGCAGTCTGGTTGCCCTGATTACTCCGATGAATCAAGACGGCAGCATCAACTACGAACAACTTCATGACTTAATTGACTGGCACATTGAAAACGGCACCGACGGCATCGTCGCAGTCGGCACCACCGGCGAGTCAGCCACCCTGCCTGTCGAAGAACATTTGGCCGTTATTGAAGCCACTGTCAAACACGTCAGCAAGCGCATTCCCGTTATCGCCGGTACAGGCGCCAACAATACTGTCGAAGCCATCGCCCTTTCCAAAGCAGCCGAGCAAGCCGGTGCGGACTACACCTTATCTGTTGTTCCCTACTACAACAAACCTTCGCAAGAAGGCATTTACCAACATTTTAAAGCCATCGCCGAAGCCACTTCGATTCCGATGATTATCTATAATGTTCCCGGCCGTACCGTCGTGAGCATGAGCAACGACACTATTTTGCGTTTAGCCGAGATTCCGAATATCATCGGCGTGAAAGAAGCCAGCGGCAATATCGGCAACAACATCGAATTGATCAACAGCGTTCCTGAAGGTTTTGCCGTGTTCTCCGGCGATGATCCTACCGGCCTGCCTTTCATGCTGTGTGGCGGTCATGGCGTGGTAACCGTCGCAGCCAACGTTGCACCGAAACTCTTTGCCGATATGTGCCGAGCCGCCCTTGAGGGCGATATTGCGACCGCCCGTCGTCTAAACGAGCAACTTATCCCAATTTATAACACCATGTTCTGCGAGCCCAGCCCGGCCGCGCCCAAATGGGGCCTGAGCTTATTGGGCAAATGCGAACCCCATGTTCGTCTGCCTTTGGTAGCACTGACCGAAGCCGGTCAAGCCAAAGTCCGAGCCGCTCTGGAAAAATCAGGACAAATCTGATCCGGAAATAAGGCCGTCTGAATCTAAACACCCTTTTCAGACGGCCTCCCTGTCAAGAACTTCATCCACAGGAAAACAAGATGACCTATATCAAACCCATCGTAGTAGCCCTCGCCCTGATTAGCATGACTGCCTGTTCCGGCAGCAAAAAAGAACAACCCGAACTCGACTATCAAAGTCAATCGCACCGCTTGGTCAAACTGGAAGTACCACCTGATTTGAACAACCCAGACCAAGGCAACCTCTATCAATTACCGGCAGGCAGCGGCGCCGTCCGCGCCAGCGACCTCAACAAGCGCCGCACTCAGGCCGTACAACAACCTGCCAATGCAGAAGTTTTGAAATCCGTTAAAGGTGTACGCCTTGAGCGCGACGGCAACCAACGCTGGTTGGTTGTCGATGGCAAATCGCCTCGCGAAATTTGGCCGTTGCTGAAAGTGTTCTGGCAAGAAAACGGTTTCGACATCAAATCTGAAGAACCAGCCATCGGCCAAATGGAAACCGAGTGGGCTGAAAACCGAGCCAAAATCCCTCAAGACAGCCTGCGCCGTCTGTTGGACAAAGTCGGCTTGGGCGGCATCTACTCTACCAGCGAACGTGACAAGTTCATCATCCGCATCGAACAAGGTAAAAACGGTTCGACCGACATCTTCTTCGCCCACAAAGGCATGAAAGAAGTTTATGCCGACCGTAAAAAAGACACTACGATGTGGCAACCGGGTGAAAACGACCCTAACCTCGAAGCCGCATTCCTCGCCCGCTTTATGCAATATTTGGGCGTTGACGGTCAGCAAGCCGAACAGGCTCTGACCCAAAGCGTTGCCGCCCGCAGCAATGCTTCTGAATTGGCGCGTGTGGACAACGGCACTTTGTTGCTGGCAGGTGATTACGGCCGCAACTGGCGCCGTACCGCCCTTGCGCTTGACCGCATCGGCCTGACTGTTATCGGTCAAAATGCCGAACGCCGTGCTTTCTTGGTTCAACAAGCACCAACCGAAGGCGAAGCAGTTGCCAATAAAAAACCGGGCCTGTTCAAACGCGTATTTGGCAAAGGCAAAGCAGAAGCGCCAAAGACTTATCCTGAAATCATTGTTTATGTTGAGCCTATCAACAATGGCGCACGCCTCCATCTGTTGAACAAAGACGGCAGCCCATACAAAGGCAGCGATGCCTCCACATTGCTGAGCCGCCTGCACACAGAATTGCGTTAATCCGTTATTCGACTTAAGGCCGTCTGAAATATTCAGACGGCCTTTTTAACGAATCCAGCATGGTTTCAAATTCCCAATCTGACGTTATAATCAGAACATTTCCCCCCTCCCCCAAGCTGCCATGACCCGACAAAAAGCCTATCTGCTCCTGACCGCCCTGTTTACCCTGATGTTTATCGTACTGATTCTGTTGGGCGCTTATCTTCTGAGCATTCACAGCAAACAATTTGCCGTTGCCGCCTTTCTGTTTGCCTTTGCCGCCGTTTTTGCCCAAATCGGCAGCCTTGCCCTTTACATCCGCCACAAAGCACGCGCACAAATGGCTCGTATGCAGCAAACCGAAAACCATTAAGGAAAAACCATGTTTGAAAAAATCGTCCTTGCCAGTGGCAACGCAGGCAAACTCAAAGAATTTTCCCGCCTCTTCGCCGACTTAAACATCGAAATCCTGCCGCAATCGCAGTTCAATACGCCCGAATGTCCCGAGCCGTACCATACCTTCGTTGAAAATGCCCTGGCTAAAGCACGTCATGCCGCCAAATACAGCGGCTTACCGGCACTTGCCGACGACTCCGGCATCTGCACCAACGCCTTAAACGGCGCACCCGGCATTTTCTCCGCACGTTATGCAGGCGAAAACCCTAAATCCGATGCTGCAAACAACGCCAAACTGTCTGCCGATCTTGCCGATAAGGACGATAAAAGCTGCTACTACGTCTGCGTCCTTGTCCTCGTCCGCCACGAAAATGACCCACAACCCATCATTGCAGAAGGCATCTGGCGTGGACAATGGCAGGCAGAAGCAGCCGGTACAAACGGCTTCGGCTACGATCCACATTTCTATCTGGCCAAACATGGTTGCACCGCTGCCGAGCTTGACCCTGAAATCAAAAATGCCGAAAGCCACCGCGCCCAAGCATTGCGTGAACTATTAAGAAAAATCGAATCCTTATAAATCAATAATAGGCCGTCTGAAAACCTGAAACGTTTTTTTAGATGTTCTAAATCCAACAAATAATGGAAGAAATCCATGTCCCCTAAGCAAATCCTGATTGTCGCCATCCGCTTGGTCGCTTTAATCGGTATCGTACAAACACTTGGTAGCATTGCTACCATTTTCGTACAGACAGAAAGCATGTATGACAGTAAACAAATCTCATCCGTAATGATGCTCTACGGCGTGTATTTAATTGCATGGCTGCTGCTATGGTGTTTCCCTGCCGCCATTGCCAACCGCCTATTGCCCGAACATCTGCAAACCGTGCAGGAAGCCCCAAAACACCCTGCACCATGGCTGACGACCGGTATTGTATTAATAGGCATATATACTGTTTTCCAAGTCATCCCTGACCTAATTTACCAGTTCTCTCTCTATCTTTTTGTACAGTCTATTGCTATCGACACACATACATCCGTTTGGGCGGACCTCGGCGCACAAAACCAAGCCGGTATACTTGCCAACATCGCGCAGCTTTTTATCGGCATTTTCCTGCTATTCGGCGCACCAAAACTCTCGTCTTGGATACGCAAAAGACTTTAACAACAGGCCGTCTGAAACCTTCAGACGGCCTACCTCACATTCATTCCCATGCCCAAGCCCACACCTGAAGAATTGGCAGCCTTTGCAAAACACGTCGCTGCCTTCATCCCAACCACACCTGACGAACTTCTTCAACTCATTGACAGTCAAGAAGCTGCTATCGTCTTTTTAGGCAAACCAAGCTGTTCATACTGTCGCCGTTTTGTTGCAAAACTGTCTACCGTTTCCTTAAACAAGCAGCTTACCATCCGCTTTACAGACAGCAGCAACAAAGCAGCTTTAAAAACTTTTCGTGAACAACACGGCATCAAAACTGTTCCCGCACTACTCAAAATCTCACAAGGCAAAATAAAATTCGTCTGCAATTCCAAATTATCAGAAGAAGAAATTGAAGCTTTTTTGAGCGCTTAGACTTCGCATATTTCCTACTGATTACTTTCCCAGCCTACATTTCAGTTAAAATAACGGCCTAAAAATTTCAGACGGCCTTAAGCCTCAACACATACCATGACCCAAATCACTTTCCAACGCCCCGGACAACTCACCGCCCTGCCGCCCTTGTCGCTCTACATCCACATCCCGTGGTGCATCAAAAAATGTCCGTATTGCGACTTTAATTCCCACAGCCTGAAAAACGGCCTGCCGGAAGAAGCCTATATCGATGCCCTATTAACCGACTTGCAACTTGAATTGCCCAATATTTGGGGCAGACCGGTGGAAACCATATTCTTCGGCGGCGGCACACCCAGCCTGTTTCAAGCGGAATCAATTGACCGTTTGTTAAGCGGCGTGCGTTCGCTGTTGCGCTTACAACCTGAAGCGGAAATTACTTTAGAAGCGAACCCGGGCACATTTGAAATTGAGAAGTTTCAAGGATTTAAAGACGCAGGCATTACGCGCCTGTCTATTGGCGTGCAGAGTTTTAACGACGATATGCTTGCTCGATTGGGACGCGTTCACAATGGCAAAGAAGCCCTGACAGCTATTGATACTGCATTGAAATTATTTGATAAAGTCAATATTGATTTGATGTATGCCCTGCCAAACCAAACGGTTCAGACGGCCTTAAACGATGTGCAAACCGCTATCGCAACAGGCGTATCGCATATCAGCGCATATCATCTGACAATGGAACCGAACACGCCTTTCGGTCATACGCCGCCCAAAGGATTGCCGCAAGATGAAGCAGCATTGGATATTGAAGATGCCGTACACGGTGCATTGGAAGGCGCAGGCTTTATCCACTATGAAACATCGGCTTTTGCAAAACCTGGTATGCAGTGCCGCCATAATTTGAACTACTGGCAGTTCGGCGATTACTTGGGCATAGGCGCGGGCGCGCACGGCAAAATTTCCTATCCCGACCGTATCGAACGCACCGTCCGCCGTCGTCATCCCAACGACTATCTTGCCGCCATGCAGAGCAATCCGCATGAAGCAGTTGAACGAAAAACCATTGCCGCCGAAGACCTTCCATTCGAATTCATGATGAACGCCCTGCGCCTGACCGACGGCGTACCTGCCGCAATGTTGCAGGAACGTACCGGCGTACCCACTGCAAAAATCATGGCACAAATCGAAACCGCCAGACAAAAAGGCCTGCTTGAATCAGACCCGACCGTATTCCGCCCGACCGAACAAGGCTGTTTGTTCTTAAACGATTTGTTACAGTGTTTTTTATAAGTGCGATTTTACAACAGCTGACACATTTTTAGATTTGCTTAATTTTCCACAAGAAAATACAATCAGAATAATTGTTGGGAATGAACAATCCCGGCGATTATCCACTACTCCTAATCCTACATTAAGGACAAAACAATGAAAAAAGTTCTGGTAACACTGATTGCTCTTTCCCTGCCTGCATTTGCATTGGCTGATGAAACCAAAGGTTTTTATGTTCAGGCTGATGCTGGTCATGCTACTGTAAAACTGGGTGGCGCATCAATTAAAGGCTTTAGCCCTCGTATTTCTGCAGGCTACGATTTCGGCGATTTCCGTGTTGCTGCCGACTATACGCATTATAAATCTGCAAAGATTAATGTACCTTCGGTATATGCTGAGGCTAAATATCACAGTGCCGGTGTATCTGCTATTTATGATTTTGACCTGCAAGCTCCTGTAAAACCTTATGTAGGTGTTCGCCTGGGTCTTAACCACTCTACTCATAAATATCAAACAGCCGAACAAACAGCTGAACGTAAGGATACTAAAATTGGCGTAGGTGCAATGGCTGGTGTAAGTTATGATGTAACTCAAAATGTAGCACTGGATGCAGGCTATCGCTATAACCACTGGAGCAAGATCAATAACGTTAAGCTCCATTCCCACGAAGTATCTGCCGGTGTACGCGTAAAATTCTAATATTTAAATACTTGGCATGAAGTAACGATTGCTTCATGCATCAAGTAACAAAAGGCCGTCTGAAACCTGTTTCTCAGGATTTTAGACGGCCTTTAAGTTGTTTAAATATGTCTAACTTTTTGCTGCTTTTACTTTTGCTGCAAACCACAGCGCCGCAGCCGTACCTGCCATATCGGCAATGCCGTCCGCGATCGAACCCTGGCGCGTAGTAGTCAGAAATGCCTGAGCCAGCTCGCTTCCTATGGCAAACAATAAAGCGGCAAACAGAATGCCTTTATAGGGAATATTCCTATTGTCTTGAATAAATATTTTTGCGCACAGCCATGCCTGTCCGAAAAACAGTCCGAAATGGCCAACTTTATCAAAATGGGGAAATGGTGGAGCGCTATTGCCGCCCTCTTTGAAAAGTAAGGCATAAATGGCGGCGGCAAACCAGATAAAGGCAGCGGCAGTGAATTTGTTTAATGGTAAGGCTTTCATTTGTCGGCCTCTTCATCCAGCCATGTTTGGCAGATATCTGCCAAGCGGACAAATTTCCCACCCCGCGCCTTCAAAATATCACGCCATTGTGCCACTTCTTCTGCATCCGGGGCATCTTCAATACTGCATTCGTAAAGGCAGAAGTCTAATGTTTCGCCAACAATGCCCGGGGGTTCGGTCTGCATAAGGCTGATCAGTTCGTTCATATTTACTGTTTCTTCGATTGGTTTATCGCTAGCCAGACTGCGCCGTCTGTTTTCAGGCCGTCTGAACATGATGTACAAGGTTGCCCGTTTGATTCGGGTACGCTTACTTACTGTGTAAAAAACGTGTTGCTTCTTCCCATTCGCCATTCAACACGGCCGGCAATCCTTGCAGGGATTTGGCGATGGAATCATCAATTTGTTGTCTGTGTTCTGCCGACGGTTTATTCAACACATAACCGATAACCAAATTACGGTCGCCCGGATGATCAATACCCAAGCGCAGGCGGTAGAAATTAGGCGTACCTAAACGAGCCTGAATGTCTTTGAGACCATTGTGTCCACCGTTGCCGCCGCCAAGTTTGAATTTGATACGACCGCATGGAATATCCAGCTCGTCATGAACCACCAAGATTTCCTCCGGCTTGATTTTGTAAAACTGAGCCAAAGCGGCAACGGCCTGACCGGAACGGTTCATAAAGGTCATGGGTTTGAGCAGCCAAACATCACCATCAGGCGTAGTGGCGCGTGCTACTTCGCCGTAAAATTTCTTTTCGTCTTTAAAATTAACTTTCCATTTCCACGCCAGTTCATCCAACAGCCAAAAGCCAACATTGTGGCGCGTTTGTTCGTATTCTTGGCCTGGATTGCCCAAACCGACGATTAATTTAATTTTCAAGCTCATTACTGTTCTTTCAGTTTGACAGGCCGTCTGAAAAAGTTTCAGACGGCCTTTGATTTATTCTTGCCCAGCGCGTTTACGTCGCGCTTCTTTCGGATCAATCAACAATGGACGATAAACCTCAATCCGATCGCCATCGCGCAACACAGTCTCACTTTTCACGACCTTGCCGAAAATACCCAAAGGCGCTTGCTGTAAATCCAACTCTGGGAACTCCACCTCCAAACCGCTTTGCAGGGCAGCTTCGCGTACGGTTGTACCTTCGGCAACGGTCATACCCTTCAACACTTGCCTATCGGCTAGTCCGTAAACAATTTCAATCTCAAGCATAGCGGCGGTCGGCCTCTTTAATAAAAGCATCCACCAATGTACCGGCGAGATGGCCGAACACCGGGGAAATCATGGCAGAGAGTATGGCATTGGAGAAATCGTATTCTAATCTGAATTCGACTTTACACATATCATCGCCCAAGTCGATAAATTTCCAAGTGCCACGCAGGATTTTAAACGGCCCTTCGAGCAAATCCATGCGGATTTCCTGCCCCGGGATATTGTGATTGTGCGTCGCAAATGATTGCTTGACACGCATATAGTCCATAAACAGGCGCGCTTTTAGCTCATTGCCTTTGCGTTCGATGACTTCGGTCTTGCTGTACCACGGCAAAAATTTTGGATAGTCCTCAACTTTGTCCACCAGCTCAAACATTTCCTTAGCACTATGCAGCACCAATACGTTTTTCTCGACTTTTTTCATGTTGGTTGTAGACCTTGTTTTTGAATATTCGGGGTTCAGACGGCATGATTTAGAAAAATATCTGCCCTACTTTGGGACAAAATTCCTAATTTAAACCGCTTCGCCATTTTGTTTCGCTTCCAGCCATTCCCAACGTTCCAGCTTTTCCAAAAGCGACATCTCGATTTCTTCAGCCCTGCTTTGTAACGCACCTGCTTTTTCGTAATCTTTGAAAATTTCAGGATCGGAAAGCTGGGTATTGATTTCAGCCTGCTCAGTTTCCAAAGCAGCGATTTCATCAGGCAGGGCATCGAGTTCGCGCTGTTCTTTATAGGAAAGTTTGACCGTGCGGTTGGCTTTGGGTTTGACTTTCTCAGTCTCTGCAACCGCTTTAGGCGCAGAGGCCGTCTGAATTTTATCTTCCCGCGATTTTGCGTCGATATAGTCCTGATAGCCGCCGATGTATTCTTTCAGACGGCCTTGTCCTTCGAAAACAATGCTTTGAGTAATCACATTATCCAAGAACATACGGTCATGCGAGACAAGGAATACCGTGCCTTGGTAATCTCGCAACAGGTCTTCGAGCAGCTCTTGGGTATCGATGTCCAAGTCGTTGGTCGGTTCGTCCAAGACCAGGATATTGGCAGGGCGGGTAAAGAGTTTTGCCAACAGGAGTCGGTTGCGTTCGCCGCCGGAGAGTGATGAAACGGGACTTTGTGCGCGGGCTGGATGGAACAGGAAATCTTCCAAATAGCTCATCACATGCTTTTTCTTACCACCGACTTCAACGTAATCATTGCCCTGTCCGAGCGTGTAAAACACGGTGTCGTTTTCGTTCAACGCGCTGCGGAACTGGTCGAAATAAGCAACTTCCTGTTTACTGCCGATACGGATTCTGCCGTAGGTCGGCTGCAATTCGCCCAAAATCAGCTTAAGGAAGGTGGTTTTACCGATACCGTTTGGACCGATTAAGCCGATTTTGTCGCCGCGCTGCAAAATGGCGGAGAATTTGTCCATGATGACTTTGTCGCCATAGGCAAAAGAAGCGTGTTCCAATTCGGCGATGATTTTGCCGCTTTTTTCGCCGCTGTCGAGCTTAAAGTTGACCTGCCCTTGTACGTTGCGGCGTTCGGCGCGCTGGCGGCGCAGCTCTTCCAAACGGCGCACGCGGCCTTCGTTACGGGTACGGCGCGCTTCGATGCCTTTGCGTATCCATGCTTCTTCCTGTGCGTGGAATTTGTCGAAGAGGCGGTTATGTTCCGCCTCGACTGCCAACTCTTGCGCTTTTTTCTCGCTGTATTTGGAGAACGAGCCAGGATAGGAGCGCAGAATGCCGCGGTCGAGTTCAACGATGCGCGTGGCGATATTATCCAAAAAACGGCGGTCGTGGGTAATCACGACCAAGCTGCCTTCAAACGCTTTGAGCAGGTTTTCCAGCCAGATAATCGCGTCGATATCCAAATGGTTGGTCGGCTCGTCCAGCAGCAATACGTCGGGCTTTTGCACCCAAGCCTGCGCCAAAGCGACGCGCTTTTTCTGACCGCCGGAAAGGTTGCCGATTTTTTCGTTTTCCGGCAAACCGAGTTCCCCCAAAGTCTGCTTAACTGCCGCATCCAGCTTCCAGCCGTCCTTCGCTTCGATTTCAAGTTGCAATTCGTTGAGTTCTTTCAACAAAGCCTCACTCGAACCATTTTCCAACTCATGGCTGACATGATGATAACGGCGCAATAAATCGCGAATTTCGCCCAATCCTTCGGCAACGGTATCAAATACGGTTGCATCCTTATCAAAAAAGGATTCTTGCGGCACATAAACGATTTTGAGGTTGTTTTGAACAATAATCTGTCCATCGTCAAGCTTTTGTACACCGGCGAGGATTTTTAAAAACGAAGACTTACCCGCACCGTTGCGGCCGATTAAACCGATTTTCTCGCCGCTGTCGAGTTGAAAAGAAGTTTTGTCGAGCAAGGCGACGTGGCCGACGGCAAAAGAAGCATTTTCTACAGATAAGATATTCATGGGGAAACTTCAAAAAAGAAAAGGGGGACATTTTAACCGATTATCGGCAGATATTTACCGACAATCATATGAAATTGAAAGTATCAGGCCGTCTGAAAGCAGTTTTCAGACGGCCTTCATTATTATTCTTGAACCTTCAAACCGAAATGCAGATAGGCTCGTTCAGTTGCTACGCGTCCGCGCTGTGTACGCTGCAAAAAGCCCTGCTGAATCAGATATGGTTCAATCACATCTTCGATGGTATCGGTCGATTCGCCAATCGCAGCAGCCACGTTTTCCAAACCGACAGGACCGCCGCTGAACTTGTGCAAAATCGCCTCAAGGAATTTCCTGTCCATCACATCCAAACCTTGCCCGTCTACATCCAGCATACTCAAGGCAGCATCGGCAATTTCCGCATCAATGACGCCGTTGTTTTTCACATCGGCATAATCGCGTACACGTCGCAAAAGGCGGTTGGCAATACGCGGCGTACCGCGGCTGCGCTTGGCCACTTCCATCGCGCCCTCTTCGCCCATATCCAACTGCAATAATTGAGCAGAACGGGCAACAATAGTTGCCAAATCTTTATTCTGATAAAACTCCAATCGGGACACAATTCCGAAACGGTCGCGCAAAGGATTGGTCAGCATACCGGCACGGGTCGTCGCACCCACCAATGTAAACGGCGGCAAATCTATTTTGACCGAACGCGCGGCCGGCCCCTCGCCTATCATGATGTCCAACTGATAATCTTCAAGCGCAGGATAAAGGATTTCTTCAACCACTGGGCTTAAACGGTGGATTTCATCGATAAACAGCACATCATGCGGCTCGAGGTTGGTCAATAAGGCTGCAAGGTCGCCGGCACGTTCCAAAACCGGACCGCTGGTTTGACGCAAATTAACGCCTAACTCTTTGGCGATAATGTGCGCCAAAGTAGTTTTACCCAAACCCGGAGGACCAAACAGCAAAGTGTGGTCAAGCGCTTCGCCACGTTTTTTCGCCGCCTGAATAAAAATGGCCAACTGCTCTTTTGCTTTATCCTGTCCGATATAGTCGTCTAAAGTTTTCGGACGTAAAGCGCGTTCAAGCAATTCTTCCTGAGCGGAAATATTTTGAGCAGTGATAATACGCTGAGGTTGTGCAGAAGTAAGATTATCGGTTTGTAACATAATGTTTCTAAATTCTAAGACCGTTCCCGACCCGTTGTTTCAGACGGCCCGAACAATCAGATAAAGCGGTTAAATTATGATTTTGGCCATTATACCCGATAAGGCCGAACCACTTTTCCCTCAAATCTAAATCCCACAAAAATTTTCGTTTTCAGACGGCCAAAGCAACGTATAATAAACGGTTAATTCAAATACCTATCGCATTCAGGAGAACACATGAGCTTCAAGCAAAAAGTTATCGCCATCGACGGCCCCAGCGCATCCGGCAAAGGGACGGTTGCCTCACGCGTAGCCGAAGCCTTGGGTTTTCTTTACCTCGACTCCGGTGCGCTTTACCGTCTGACCGCACTTTACGCACAAAAACAAAATGTTGCCTGGACAGATGAAGATGCTGTCAGCACATTGGCAGAAACCTTGCCCGCACAATTTGAAGGCAGCGTCGTATTATTGAACGGCGAAGATGTATCCGAGCAAATCCGTACCGAAGCGATCGGTATGGGCGCATCTGCCGTCGCGCAGTTGCCTAAAGTGCGTACCGCCCTTTTGCAGCGCCAACGCGACTTCCTAACCGAAAAAGGTTTGGTCGCCGACGGCCGCGATATCGGCTCGGTTGTTTTCCCTGATGCCGCATTAAAAATTTTCCTGACCGCAAGTGCCAATGTCCGCGCCCAACGTCGTGCCAAACAACTCGGTATCCCATGCGAAGGCGTTGCATTCGAGCGTATTTTGTCGGACATTGAAGCGCGCGACGAAGCAGACCGCCGCCGCCCTGTTGCTCCGTTGAAACAGCTGCCCGACGCCCTGCTTTTAGATACCGATAACCTTTCTATCGAAGAGGCTGTAAAAAAAGTGCTTGATTGGTATCATAAAGTTTAAAATTTGGAGTATAATCGCGAAGTTTTCATTTCAGACGGCCTGTTAACCCTATAACAAGGCCGTCTGAAAACATTTCCCAACCTGCCGCGCCAAGGACGGCAGGTCATTTCAAACCTAACCCGCACCCCTTGGCGGTGTACCGAAAAGAGTATATATGACTATGGAAAATTTTGCCCAGCTGCTGGAAGAAAGCTTTACCCTGCAAGAGATGAACCCAGGTGAAGTGATTACTGCCGAAGTAGTCGGCATCGATCAAAACTTCGTTACCGTTAACGCAGGTCTGAAATCAGAATCTCTGATTGATGTTGCTGAATTCAAAAACGCTCAGGGCGAGATTGAAGTTAAAGTTGGCGATTTCGTTACTGTTACCATCGAATCTGTTGAAAACGGCTTCGGCGAAACCAAACTGTCCCGCGAAAAAGCCAAACGCGCTGCCGACTGGATCGCTTTGGAAGAAGCTATGGAAAACGGCGACATCCTGTCCGGCGTTATCAATGGCAAAGTCAAAGGTGGTCTGACTGTTATGATCAACAGCATCCGTGCATTCCTGCCGGGTTCTTTGGTTGACGTACGTCCTGTAAAAGACACTTCTCACTTCGAAGGCAAAGAAATTGAATTCAAAGTGATCAAACTGGACAAAAAACGCAACAACGTTGTTGTGTCCCGCCGCGCTGTTCTGGAAGCTACTTTGGGCGAAGAACGCAAAGCCTTGCTGGAAAACCTGCAAGAAGGTTCAGTTATCAAAGGTATCGTTAAAAACATCACCGATTACGGTGCATTCGTTGACTTGGGCGGCATCGATGGTCTGTTGCACATTACCGACTTGGCATGGCGCCGTGTGAAACACCCAAGCGAAGTTTTGGAAGTTGGTCAAGAAGTTGAAGCTAAAGTCCTGAAATTCGACCAAGACAAACAACGCGTTTCTCTGGGTATGAAACAACTGGGCGAAGATCCTTGGAGCGGCCTGACCCGTCGTTACCCACAAGGTACCCGCCTGTTCGGTAAAGTATCCAACCTGACTGACTACGGTGCGTTCGTTGAGATCGAACAAGGCATCGAAGGTTTGGTACACGTTTCCGAAATGGATTGGACCAACAAAAACGTACACCCAAGCAAAGTTGTTCAACTGGGTGACGAAGTTGAAGTAATGATCCTGGAAATCGACGAAGACCGTCGCCGTATCTCTTTGGGTATGAAACAATGCCAAGCTAACCCTTGGGAAGAGTTTGCTGCCAACCACAACAAAGGCGACAAAATCTCCGGCGCAGTTAAATCTATCACTGACTTCGGCGTATTCGTAGGTCTGCCTGGCGGCATCGACGGTCTGGTTCACTTGTCTGACCTGTCTTGGACCGAAGCTGGCGAAGAAGCTGTACGCAAATACAAAAAAGGCGAAGAAGTTGAAGCCGTTGTATTGGCCATCGACGTTGAAAAAGAACGTATCTCTTTGGGTATCAAACAACTGGAAGGCGATCCGTTCGGCAACTTCATCAGCGTAAACGACAAAGGTTCTTTGGTTAAAGGTTCTGTGAAATCTGTTGACGCCAAAGGTGCCGTAGTCGCTCTGTCTGAAGAAGTTGAAGGCTACCTGCCTGCTTCTGAATTCGCCGCTGACCGCGTTGAAGACCTGACTACCAAACTGAAAGAAGGCGACGAAGTTGAAGCCGTTATCGTTACCGTTGACCGCAAAAACCGCAGTATCCGTCTGTCTGTTAAAGCGAAAGACGCTAAAGAAAACCGCGAAGCGCTGAATTCAGTTAACGCCGCTGCAACTGCCAATGCCGGTACTACCAGCTTGGGTGACTTGCTGAAAGCCAAACTGTCCGGCGACCAAGAATAAGGTTGCAGACATGACGAAGTCTGAATTGATGGTTCGCCTTGCAGAAGTGTTTGCCGAAAAAAATGGCAACCAACTGCTGGCTAAAGATGTCGAATACAGTGTAAAAGTCTTGGTTGATACCATGACCCGCTCACTGGCTCGTGGACAACGTATCGAAATCCGCGGCTTCGGCAGCTTCGACTTGAACCACCGCCCTGCCCGTATCGGGCGCAACCCGAAAACCGGTGAACGCGTGGAAGTGCCAGAAAAGCATGTCCCTCACTTCAAACCGGGTAAAGAGTTGCGTGAGCGTGTAGACTTGGCATTGCAAGAAAGTGCTCATTAATACTTAGTAGCAAAACGCCGCAGAAATGCGGCGTTTTTTTGTTTTCTCAAGAAATACAAAGCCAGATCTTTTCACGCATACCTTAATCACACACTATTTCAACTATATTTACTACAATGCTTTTGCAAAAAACGCAGGCCGTCTGAAATCATTTATAATAGACCGACTATTCTGTAATGAAAACATCATTCCAACTACTGTCCAAACTATTGCGGATGATGTTTCAACTATCGCCAGCAAAGCATAATAAAGGTTACACATGAGCAATAGAGACCAACTATTCACACCACCTCCATTTGAAAACCACAGCCCATTGACTTGGTATCAAGCTGCAGCCGAACAGCCCAACTTTATCCGCGACGAAGCCCAAGCGCGAGCCATTGAATATTTGGATCGTTTGTGGACCGAGCTGATGATGTTCAAACGCAAACGCAACCGTTTTCTCGGCCGTAGCTTGCGTTCCCCTCAAGTACCTAAAGGACTCTATTTTTATGGCGGCGTAGGACGCGGTAAAAGCTTTTTGATGGATGCTTTTTTCGGCTGTCTCCCTTATCGTCGTAAGCGTCGCGTGCATTTCCATGCCTTCATGGCCGAAATCCATCAACGCCTTAAAGTCTTGAAAAGCGAAGCCAATCCCTTAAAAGCCGTTGCAACAGAAATTGCCAAAGAAACACGCGTATTATGTTTTGACGAGTTCCACGTCAGCGATATTGCCGATGCCATGATTCTAGGCCGTTTGCTGGAAAACCTGTTGAGTGAAGGTGTAGTCTTGGTAGCCACTTCCAACTACGCTCCATCCGAACTCTATCCTCAAGGCCAAAACCGCAGCAGCTTTCTACCAACCATCGCCCTTATCGAGTCCAACCTGACCGTTTTAAATGTGGATGGCGGCGAAGATTACCGCTTGCGTACGCTGCGTCCTGCTGAAATTTTCTTTGTCCCCAATAATGAAGAAAATGAGCAAAAACTGGCTGCTTTATTTAAAGAAATGAGCGGAATCTCTGAATTAAACCCAGGCATTAGCATTATTCATGGACGGGAAATTCCTCATAAAGCCCAGTCAGAACGCGCCATCTGGTTTGATTTCCGTGCATTATGTTTTGGCCCGCGCTCACAAGCTGACTACCTGTACTTGGCCGAACATTATGAGATGGTTTTCCTTTCAGGATTAGAACGTCTAACCCCTCAAGAAAAAGCAGAAGCACGCCGTCTGACATGGTTAATTGACGTTTTATACGATTTCCGTGTGAAATTGTGCGCTACCAGCGCAGTTGGCGTAAACGATATTTATGTCGAAGGCGATTTCGCCGAAGAATTTACCCGTACAGCCAGCCGTATGATCGAAATGCAATCCGAAGTCTATTTGGAACAACCACACCTAACTTTAAGCAAATAATGCCTTTCCCAAAAAGGGGCGAAATTTGGTAGAATACACTTCCCTTGCCTCTTGGCTGCGACAACTTACTTATCAATAAAAACAAGGACATAACATGGCCATCGAACGTACGATTTCCATCATCAAACCCGATGCAGTAGAAAAAAACGTCATCGGCAAGATTTATAGCCGCTTTGAAGAAAACGGCTTGCGCATTATTGCGGCGAAAATGAAACATCTCTCTGAGCGTGAAGCAAAAGAGTTTTATGCCGTACATAAAGATCGCCCTTTTTATGAAGACTTGGTTAAATTCATGACTCGCAATCCTGTTATGATTCAAGTATTAGAAGGTGAAAACGCCGTTGCCAAAAATCGTGAATTGATGGGCGCAACCAATCCAGCCGATGCAGCTCCTGGCACAATCCGTGCCGACTTTGCAGAATCTGTCAGTGTTAATGCCGTACATGGTTCTGACAGCGTTGAAAATGCTGCAATTGAAATTGCTTACTTCTTCAGCCAAAGCGAAATCTGCCCACGCTAAGAGTAAAAGCCTGTAGCCGCTTTACGGCCGTCCGATTTATATCGGACGGCAAAACTGCTTTGTATGTCCTACAAATTAAAGGCCGTCTGAAAACCCAAAGGCTTTTAAAGCAAAGCTGCCCAATAAGCCTCTTTGCTTTAAAAGCTTTACTGAGAAACATAAAAATACATGAAAACCAATCTACTGAATTACGATTTAAACGGACTGACGCAACACTTTGCCGAAATGGGTGAAAAGCCTTTTCGTGCCAAGCAGGTAATGCGTTGGATGCATCAAGCGGGTGCACAAAACTTTGAAGAAATGACTGACTTAGCCAAATCATTGCGTGCCAAGTTAAATGAACAAGCCACAATCGAAGTGCCCAAATTAATGATGGCACAAGAATCTACTGATGGCACACGCAAATGGTTGCTGGATGTAGGCACGGGCAACGGTGTAGAAACCGTCTTTATTCCCGAAGCCGAACGCGGTACTTTGTGCATCTCTTCCCAAGTAGGTTGCGCATTGGAATGCACTTTCTGCTCTACCGGACGACAAGGTTTCAACCGTAACCTGACTGCCGCTGAAATTATCGGTCAGCTTTGGTGGGCCAATAAAGCCATGGGCGTTACCCCTAAAAATGAACGCGTTATCTCCAATGTTGTGATGATGGGCATGGGCGAACCCATGGCAAACTTTGACAATGTTGTTACCGCTTTAAGCATTATGCTGGATGATCACGGCTACGGCTTGAGCCGTCGCCGCGTGACTGTTTCCACTTCGGGCATGGTTCCACAAATGGACAGACTGCGTGATGCAATGCCTGTTGCTTTGGCTGTATCTTTACACGCATCCAACGATGAAGTGCGCGATCAGATTGTTCCCCTCAACAAAAAATACCCGCTCAAAGAATTGATGGCGGCCTGTCAACGTTATCTGGTCAAAGCCCCCCGCGACTTTATTACCTTTGAATACGTTATGCTCGACGGCATCAACGATAAAGCACAACATGCACGTGAATTGATTGAATTGGTTAAAGACGTACCCTGCAAATTCAATCTGATTCCGTTCAATCCTTTCCCAAATTCCGGCTACGAACGTTCTACCAACGAAAATATCCGTGTCTTCCGCGATATTCTGCAACAAGCCGGCTTTGTCGTTACTGTCCGCAAAACTCGCGGCGACGATATTGATGCCGCTTGCGGACAATTGGCTGGACAAGTACAAGATAAAACACGCCGCCAACAAAAATGGCAACAAATTTTGGTCGAACAATAAGGTTAATTATGAAAATCAAGTTCGGATTCGCTTTACTTACCGCACTGACTCTTTCTGCCTGCGCATCCTCTTCCGGACCAAGCCCCAAAGAACGTGCCATTCAGGTTTCCAATATCAAAACCCAGCTTGCCGTGGAATATATGCGCGGCCAAAACTACCGCCAAGCTACCGAAAGTATCGAAGAGGCGCTTAAATTCAATTCAAAAAACGATATTGCTTGGCTGGTACGCGCTGAAATCTATCAATATCTGAAGGTCCGCGATAAAGCTCAGGAAAGTTTTCTTAAAGCATTGTCTTTAAAACCGGATAGTGCGGAAGTTAACAACAATTACGGTTGGTTCTTGTGCAATCAAATGAATGCACCTGCCGAGTCTATGGCTTATTTTGATAAGGCACTGGCCGACCCGACCTACCCGAGCCCCTTTATTGCCAATATGAATAAAGGCATTTGCAGTGCAAAGTTAGGCCAATACTCTTTGGCTCAAGCCTATTTGGAAAGGTCTTTGGCGGCCAATCCACAATTCTTCCCTGCTTTCAAAGAGCTTGCCCGAACCAAAATGATGGCAGGCAATCTGAACGATGCCGACTATTATTTCCGCCAATACCAAAGTAAAGTCGATGTCCTGCAGGCTGACGATTTACTTTTAGGCTGGCGTTTGGCCACCGCCTTGGGCAATAAACACGCCGCATACGAATACGAAGCCCAACTTAGGGCAAACTTCCCTTATTCAGACGAACTACAAACTGTCACAACAGGCCACTAAATGGAAAATAACGATAAAATCAACTACGACACACAAGCCGCCAAAACATTGGGGGATGAATTACGCAAACACAGAACTGATGCCAAAATCGATATTCAAGATGTTGCTTCACGTTTGAAACTGTCTGCCGAACAAATTGATGCTTTGGAAAAAGGGAAATATTCAGGCTTTCCCGGCTTAGTCTTTGTTTCAGGCTATCTTCGTTCATATGCACGATTCCTCAAAATCGATGAACAAATCATCGCCAAACATTTGCTCTCCATTACTCCGCAACTTGAAGACCATGTATACGCGGTAACACGCAGTGCCAATGCCGGCTTAAGCTACAAAGACACTGAAAAACAAGGTTTCCCAAAATGGATATTGGGGATAGCCGCACTGGCTTTGGTTGTAGGCGGTGTTTACTTTTGGCAAAGCAAATCCAGTTTTGAAAACGAGCAGGCAAATATTCAAAACAGCAAAGATGTTGCTGATACGATGAAAACGCCTGCCTTAAAAACGGATAATGTTGCCGTTAGCGAAATGACGGAAGAGGGCAAAAAAGAAATTACCAATAAGCCTGAAGTGGCTAATGATCAAGCAGCTTCAGCAGCTTCTGCCGTTGTAGAAGAAAAACCTGCCGTCAAAGTCGAGAAAGACGAGCTGTGGATTAAAGTCCAATACCGAAGCAATCTGATTATTACAGACAAAGATGGAAAAGTAGTATTCAGCCGTATCGTTCCGGCCGGAAGCGAACAACGTCTGAGAGGCGGCGCGCCTTACAATGTTTGGATCGGTATTGCAGCCGGCTCGGAAGCCAATTACGGCGGCACACCTATCGAACCTTTGAAATACCGTGTTGCCGGTGAAAAATCCGCCTCTTTTGTTGCAGGAAAAAACTAAAATGACCACACCTAAACGCCGTCAGACACATCAAGTCAAAATTGACCACCTCATCATCGGCTCCGATGCGCCCGTTGTTGTGCAATCTATGACCAATACCGACACCGCAGATGCAGAAGCAACCGCCCGACAGGTCAAAGAGTTGAGCGATGCCGGCTCAGAAATGGTACGCATCACGGTCAATACTCCGGAAGCTGCTTCAAAAGTAGCCGAAATCCGCAGCCGCTTAGACGATATGGGTTACACCACGCCTTTGATTGGTGATTTCCATTTCAATGGCGAACGCTTATTGGCTGAATTTCCCGAATGCGGCAAAGCCCTGTCTAAATACCGTATCAACCCGGGTAATGTCGGCAAAGGTGCAAAAGGCGATGAAAAATTTGCCTTTATGATTCGTACTGCCGCAGAAAACAATAAAGCCGTACGCATCGGTGTGAACTGGGGTTCACTTGATCAAAGCCTTGCCAAGCGCATGATGGATGCCAACCTAGCTTCTGCTACACCGAAGCCGCCTGAAGAAATCATGAAAGAGGCTTTGATTGTTTCTGCGCTGGAGTCGGCAGAAAAAGCCGTGGCTTTGGGCTTGCCTGAAGACAAAATCATTTTGTCGTGCAAGGTCAGCGCCGTACAAGACTTGATTCAGGTTTACCGCGAATTGGGCAGCCGTTGCCGCTATCCGCTCCATCTCGGTCTGACTGAGGCCGGCATGGGCAGCAAAGGTATTGTGGCATCTACCGCTGCCTTGGCTGTATTGTTGCAAGAAGGCATCGGCGACACCATTCGAATTTCCCTTACGCCCGAACCCGGCTCCCCGCGTACACAAGAAGTCATTGTCGGTCAGGAAATCCTGCAAACCATGGGCTTGCGCTCCTTTACGCCAATGGTTACAGCCTGCCCGGGTTGCGGCCGCACCACCAGTACCGTATTCCAAGAATTGGCGCAAGACGTACAAAACTATTTACGCCAAAAAATGACTGTTTGGCGCACTGAGTATCCAGGCGTTGAATCATTGAACGTTGCCGTAATGGGTTGCGTAGTCAATGGCCCGGGCGAAAGCAAGCTTGCCGATATCGGTATCAGCCTGCCAGGTACAGGCGAAACACCGGTTGCGCCGGTTTATGTAGACGGCGAACGAAAAGTTACCCTCAAAGGAGACAATATCGCTGCTGAGTTTTTACAAATCGTTGAAGATTATGTCAAAACCAACTACTGTGAAGGTGGCGCAAAACGTAAGCAAAACCGCGTTATTCCGATTCAATCTGCCTAAAACATTTTCAAGATAAAGAGGCCGTCTGAAAATATGTTGGGCAAACTGGATACTTGGCTGACTGAACATCCCAAACGCAAGGATTTGCATGGTTGGCGACGCTTTATCGTTGAATTTTGGTTTTTCGGTTTGAAAGAAGCACGAGCCTGCTTATTTGCAGGCTTGTTTTTCATTGCCATGTTCCTCGTTCCGAAAACAGGCTGGTTGGGAATTTCGCGCTACGACCTACTGCTGATTTTTGCCGTCTCCGTGCAAGCAGCCATGCTGTATTTCAAGCTGGAAACTTGGGATGAAGTGAAATCGATTACGCTGTTTCACTTGGTGGGCTTTGCTTTAGAATGGTTCAAAACATCAGGCGATATCCAGTCTTGGAGCTATCCGGATGAGGCATACACCAAAATCGGCGGCGTACCGCTGTTTGCGGGCTTTATGTATGCCGCAGTCGGCAGCTATATCATTCAAGCATGGCGGCTGTTTGACCTTAAAATCAAAAGTCATCCGCCGTATTGGTTGGGCACTTTGTGCGCGCTGGCGATTTATATCAATTTTTTCACCCATCACTATATCGGCGACTATCGCTGGTATCTTGCTGCTTTTGCTCTCGGCCTATACGCTCGGACAACGGTCTTATACACGCCCTATGACACCACTCGCAAAATGCCGCTCCTGCTCGCTTTCGTCCTGATCGGATTTTTTATTTGGCTGGCGGAAAATTTGGGAACCCTATTCGGCGTTTGGCGCTATCCCAACCAAATCGGCGCGTGGGCATCGGTACACATCAGCAAATGGAGTTCATGGGCTTTATTGGTGATGATGACTTTTACCATCGTTGCAAATTTAAAACATATTAAACATACCATCAGCGTATCGAAAGATTAGTTGCTTAATATTTTAAAAGGCCGTCTGAAACTTTCAGACGGCCTTTAATTTTCAACAATTAATTAAACAAACTTAAGGCTTTCACAAAAACCATAATGACGCCATAGCCCAAAGGGATACAGACCAAAGCCCAGCGCCACCATACTCCGATACCGCCCGCTGATACTTTCTTGCTGATCAGATAGGCATCGGATACAGCGGTTTCATCATCGGGGTTGCCGCTATGTGCCGCTACTTTAATGTCTTTCTCGTGATGCTTTTCATGAACCGAACGAACACTCAAGTTACACAGTAAACCGACAATCAACAAACCCGCCATAATATACATGGTAATGCTATAAGCTTCAGCAGCCGGAACGCCGCTTTCAATTTGGCTTTGGCGGATATAGTTGACCAACACCGGACCAATAACGGCCGCAGTTGACCATGCCAGCAAAATCCTACCGTGGATTGCACCGACTTGATAAGTGCCGAACAAATCCTTCAGATACGCCGGAATCGCTGCAAAACCGCCGCCATACATGGAAATGATGACGCAGAATCCAATAACAAACAAAGCCTTGTTCCCGCTCTCGCCAATCGACGGAATGGCAAAATACAACAGCGAGCCGAGCACAAAGAAAATAGTATAAGTATTTTTACGGCCAATTTTGTCGGACACGCTGGACCACAAAAAGCGCCCCCCCATATTAAACAGACTCAACAGGCTCACAAAACCTGCCGCCGCACCCGCACCAATGGCAGCCTGTTTACCGACAGAAGTTTCAGAAAACAGCTCCTGAATCATGACAGAAGCCTGACCCAAAACGCCGATACCCGCCGTCACGTTCAGACACAACACCCAAAACAAGAGCCAGAATTGCGGCGTTTTCATGGCTTGTGAGACATTGACATGATTACTGCTGACCAATTTGCTTTTGATTTTCGGCGCAACATAACCTTTAGGTTTCCAGCCATCGGTAGGTATGCGGATGGTAAACGCGCCGAACATCATCAAAACCAGATAAAACAATCCTAAAACGACAAAAGCCTGCGCTACGCCAACCGAAGTTTCACTGGAGAAAAAACTCATCAACGACACGGATAAAGGCGAAGCCAACATCGCGCCACCGCCAAAACCCATAATCGCCAAACCTGTCGCCATGCCCGGTTTATCGGGAAACCATTTCATTAGTGTCGATACTGGCCCAATATAGCCCAAGCCCAAACCAACCCCGCCAATCACACCGTTGCCCAAATAAAGCAAAAACAGATTGTGCGTATGAACGCCGATCGCCGACACAAAAAAGCCCAAGCTAAAGCAGCAGGCAGCAACAAACATTGCTTTACGCGGCCCAACGCGCTCCATCCATGTACCGAACATGGCCGCTGACGCGCCCAACATCGCCAAGGCAATACTGAAAATCCAACCCACCGTGGTCAGCTTCCAATCTCCTGCAGCCGACTCAGTAATACCGATAAGCTTGGTCAGCGGCGCATTGAACACGGAATAAGCGTATATCTGCCCGATGGCAAGATGCACGGCCAAAGCGGCAGGCGGTACCAGCCAACGATTAAAGCCGGGTTTGGCAATGGTTGCCTCACGGTCTAGAAATTTCATAAAATCCTCTTGTGTGATATGTGTCAAACGCTGATTCCATATCATGTGGAATCGAAAAATTGTTGACAATATTTTAGCATAATCTCTCGTTTATCCTTTTTTCTGCTCCATGATAATTTTGCGCATCAAACAGAAAAAACATTCATCTAAACCATTTCATCACCCCAATATCGACAAAAAGGCCGTCTGAAAATTCTTCAGACGGCCTTTTCATTCATATCGTTTTATGCGGCAAAGCGTTTGGCAACTTCATCCCAGTTAACGATTTCCCAGAAACCTTTCAGGTAGTTAGGACGGCTGTTGCGGTAGTCGATATAGTAGGCGTGTTCCCATACGTCGCAAGTCAACAGCGGAGTGTTTTCAGTAGTCAGCGGAGTACCTGCATTGGAAGTAGAAACCAGATCCAATTCACCGGCAGGCGTTTTCACCAACCATGCCCAACCAGAGCCGAAAGTACCGGCCGCGCAAGCATCGAACGCTTCTTGGAATTTCTCGAAGCTGCCCCATTTGGCATCGATGGCCGCAGCCAATTCGCCGGCAGGTTTGCCTTGGCCTTTAGGGGTAAAGCCCAGCCAGTAGAAAGTATGGTTCCACGTTTGGGCAGCGTTGTTGAACATACCGCCGGAAGATTTTTTCAGGATTTCTTCCAAAGGCATTTCTTCAAACTCAGTGCCTTTGATTTGATTGTTCAAATTGGTGATGTAAGTTTGATGGTGTTTGCCGTAGTGAAACTCCAAAGTTTCTTTGGTCAGATGAGGGGACAACGCATCCAGTTCATAAGGCAATTGTGGCAGCTTGTGTTCCATTTTTATGCTCCTAATTATTGATATTTATATTTTGGTAGTGTACGTCGTCATATTGACAACATAGCTATTTTACCTGCTTTAGCCTAAACAAACCAATTGAACTTACACTGCGTTATAATAGCGGATTACAATTTTCCAGCCAGAGATGCCCGTCATGAGCAATTATTCCGATATGCCGTCTGAAGACCGTGAAATCAGCGCATTATCATTGCCGCCGCATTCCACAGAAGCGGAGCAATCCGTTTTGGGCGGCCTGATGCTGGAAAATTCTGCTTGGGACCGTATTGCCGATGTCGTTTCCGGCGAGGATTTTTACCGCCACGAACACCGCCTGATTTTTCGTGCCATTGCCAACCTGATTAATGAAAGCCGTCCTGCCGACGTCATTACCGTTCAGGAAAGTTTGGAACGCAATGAAGAATTGGAAGCGGCAGGCGGATTCAACTATCTGATTACGCTGGCGCAAAACACGCCATCCGCTGCCAATATCCGCCGCTACGCCGAAATCGTGCGTGAGCGTTCCATCATGCGCCAGCTTGCCGAAGTCGGCACGGAAATTGCACGCAGCGCATACAATCCGCAAGGGCGCGATGCAGGCCAGCTTTTGGACGATGCGGAAAACAAAGTATTCCAAATTGCCGAAAGTACCGCCAAATCCAAACAAGGCTTCCTTGAGATGCCCGACCTTTTGAAAGAAGTGGTCGAGCGCATCGATATGCTTTATTCGCGTGACAATCCTGATGAAGTAACCGGCATATCGACAGGTTTTATCGACCTCGACAAAAAAACATCAGGCCTCCAACCGGGCGATTTGATCATCGTCGCAGGCCGTCCTTCCATGGGTAAAACTGCCTTTTCGATCAACATTGCGGAACACGTTGCCGTAGAGGGCAAGCTGCCTGTTGCCGTATTCTCGATGGAAATGGGCGGTGCGCAGCTGGTTATGCGTATGCTGGGTTCGGTCGGACGTTTGGATCAAAGCGTTTTAAAAACCGGCAGATTACAAGACGAACACTGGGGCCGTCTGAACGAAGCGGTCGTTAAACTCTCCGATGCACCCATGTATATTGATGAAACTCCGGGCTTGACCGCGCTCGAACTGCGCGCCCGCGCCCGTCGTCTTGCGCGCCAGTTCAACGGCAAATTGGGCTTGATCGTCATCGACTACCTGCAATTGATGTCAGGCTCCGGCCGTTCTGACAACCGCGCTTCCGAGCTTGGCGAAATTTCCCGCTCACTCAAAGCATTGGCCAAAGAATTGCAAGTTCCCGTCATTGCCCTGTCGCAGTTGAGCCGTACAGTTGAGCAGCGTACCGACAAACGCCCGATGATGTCCGATTTGCGTGAATCCGGCGCAATCGAGCAGGATGCCGACTTAATTATGTTCATGTATCGTGATGAATACTACAACTCAGAATCACCCTCAAAAGGCTTGGCGGAATGTATTATCGGCAAACACCGTAACGGTCCAGTCGGGAAAGTATTCCTCACTTGGATGGGTCAATTTACCAAATTTGATAATGCAGCCTATATTCCAGAATCCATGTTGATGGAAGATTGAGACAGATTGTCTGAAAAACTAACCGAATTTCATATTTCATTAGTCACGCATTACAAAATCGTTTAAAATAAATCTAATAAAAGCAAAAGCATTGCCACAGGCAAGTGCAAAAGAGAAAACGTCAGTTACCCAACGCATTACTACCAAAAAATCACTCATGTATCAGACACAAAAAGGCTTCACCCTAATTGAGTTGCTGATCGTCATTACTATTGCAGCAGTAATGGCGGTCATCGCACTTCCCAATATGAATCAATGGATTGCCTCCAGACGTGCGGCATCGCAAGCAGAGCAAATTGCCAATCTGCTGCGCTTCGCGCGTAATGAGGCCGTCCGTCTCAATCTTCCCGTTTACATCTGTCCGGTCAAAATTAAATCCGATGGCTCACCCAATAATGGTTGCGATTCCAAATATGCCGGTAATGGTATGTTGGCCTACGCCGATAAAAACGAAGATTCCAACTATAAAAACGATACAGTCGATTTATCCGTCCGCTCCATTATTCTCAATGGAGGCACCGACAAAGTAGAATACAGCTTCGACTACATCCCTATCGGCAATGACCGTTCTGCCCTCTCTACTTCGGCTTCAAACGAAGTCTGGTGGAGGTTTCTTCCCAATGGTACATTTGGCCATTCGACCGATGGCAAGAATTATCAATTTTCAGACGGCCACATCAAAATCAGCCTGACGGATAAATCCGCCGCCGATACTGAAACCAAGAAAGTCCGTGCTACCGTACTCTTAATCAATGGCAATGGGCATGTCGAAATCTGTGCTAAAAACGATGAGCGCAAAATGTGCGAATACACTTCCAAAAAATAACAACGGTATCTTATGAACATTACTAATCCTACTCATCTCAGATCATTTAAAGGCCGTCTGAAAATGAGCTCATCAAGCTTTACCCCAAAACTTCAATCAGGCATGACCCTGATTGAAGTTTTGATCGCCATGTTTGTCCTTGCTATCGGTGTGCTGGCCCTTCTGGCTGTCCAACTGCGTACCGTATCCAATGTGCGTGAGTCTGAAAATCAAACCACCGTCGCCCAAATTACGCAAAATCTGATTGAAGGCATGCTCATTAATCCGACGTTCCCTAAAGAAAAAGAAGTCGATAAGATGACAGGCGAAAAAACTCCCCGTTATAAAAAATCCTACAAAGCTTATGAACAGCTTAAAGATTCAAATCAAACTACTGAATTTGAAGACAAAATGACGAAAGAACAACTTGCGCAGGCGCAAATTGCCCAGTTTAAGGCTGACTTAACCAAAGCCCTTCCCGAAGCCCAAGTCTTCTCGACCATCTGCAAAGATTCTTCCGGTGCAGAGCCGACTTACGAAAATGGCTTCCAAGCAAACTGCGATGGCAAAGGCGACACAACCATCGTTAAAGTTTTATGGTTGCAAGATGTCGAAGAAGAAAATACCGCAAAAAATCTCAACACATCGGGACATCACGTTGTCTATACCTACCAATCACGCGTAAGAGACTAACAATGAACAATAAACGCTTACTCAACCATATTCCCAATAAAACCGCCATTCGCGGTTTTAGCATCCTTGAATTTTTGGTTGCCAGCCTGCTTAGCATGATTGTCTTAATGGCTGTCAGCTCCACCTACTTTACTGCACGCGGATTAAACAAATCTGCCAACGCCCGCATCGGTATCCAACAAGATTTGCGCAACGCCGCCAACATGATCGTCCGCGATGCGCGTATGGCAGGCAATTTCGGCTGCTTCAATATGGCAAATTTTCCTGCATCTGCAGTGATAGAAGACAAAAGCTCAGATGAATATACCTTGAAAACAGCCGGTGTGAATAAGCTGTTACCTGTTAAAGAAATCAATAAATTAAGCTATACCGGCTTTGCTCAAACTGGCAAAGCCCTGCTGTTTCAATACGGTATCGACAAGAAAAATCCTGCTGCAAAAACTGCCATTGCCAGCAGCTGCTACGGTATTGCCAAACCTCACACAGAAATTAAAGATTTGGCTGCGGCAAAATCGGCTTTAAAAATTACCAACTCTGATCAAGACGGCAGTATCGCCATTATGAAACATGAAATGATTGCTTACGCCGTCGGTACGCTTGGCGAAGAGAGCGGCTTATTCCGTTTCCAATTATCAAATGATGGCTCATGGAGTAATCCGCAGCTGCTAATTAAAGGCATTACAACCATGGATATCCACTATATCTATGCAGAATGTCCTGATTCTGAAAATGCATCAGCAAGTGGAGCAAATGCGGAAACCTTTAAGTATGCAGATCAATTGGATACCTCAATTGAGGCTAAGTCTCCGGCTTCTATCCAAATCGTACTGAATAACGGCAGTATTGACCCATCAAAAGAACAAGACAATAAAGTCGATATCTATAATATTAATGCCACCATCCGCGGAGGAAACGTATGCGCCGACCGATCACTCTAAACAAACCTAACCGGCAGCAGGGCTATGCTTTGTTTATCGTCTTAATGATGATGGTCGTCATCGCACTGCTCGTGGTCACAGCCACCCAGTCCTACAATACCGAACAGCGTATCAGTACAAATGATGCCGACCATAAATTTGCTACCACGCTTGCCGAAGCTGCATTGCGTCAAGGTGAGAACCACATTTATGAAATCGAAGACGGTAAAAAACCGTTTACTGATAATTGCGCCGAAGGATTGTGTAAAGCTGCTAATGTTACAGCAGGAATCTACACTATTGCTTCAGGAACAATTACCGTCAGTGGTACTTCAAAAGATGAAGCATGGATTCGAGAAGACAAAAAAAAGAAAACAAAATACATTGATATTAACGGCATCCCCTATCCTAGCAAAAATAGCGGAGCTAAAAAAGATGCGCGTTATATCATCGAATACCTAAGCACCAATTCTACCGACAACCGTACCATTTACCGCGTTACCGCCAAAGCATGGGGAAAAAACGAATATACGGTAGTCATGCTGCAATCCTATGTAGCCAACGAATAAATAGATAAAATCATGAATACGTCTATCACTAAATCTCAAGGCTTTACGCTGGTTGAGATGCTGATTGTCGTTGCTATCATCGGCATCCTCAGTACCATCGCTTACCCTTCCTATATCCATTACATCGAACGCGGCTATCAATCTCAAGCGCATACAGAACTGCTTGCTATTAATAATGCCTTGAAAACCAAATTAGTCAAAAATCCTACCCTCAAAATAGAAGATGAAGTTGAGGGAGATACAGGATTGGTTAAGACCTACAAAGCTGCGCCCGAGGTCGCTGCCAAATATGACTTTAGCGGTAGAATGAAAAATAAGGACGCTAAAAACAGCAGGGCTTATTATCTTTTCGCCACTCCGAAAAAGGGTACTGATTACAAACTTTCCGTTCGGATGGATAGTTTGGGCAATGCTTACAAATGTACTGATATTAATTCTGCCAAAGATCCCAACAAAACTACAATGACCAATGGAAAAGGTTGCGAATCGGTTTCCAAAAAGAAATCTTCTTAGGCTGGCAAACATAAAAAAGCAGTGTCATCTTACTGACACTGCTTTTTTTATTTTACTGCTTCCAATCATCGTCTCGGCGTTGGCGCTTCAACAAAATCCTGACTGCGCCATCATTGCCTTGTCGAGGCTCGACATAAGCCAACACATCAGGATGCTGCATCAACCAGCGACGCGTCATATTTTTCAAAACCGGTTTATAGCCTGCAGAACCCAAGCCGCTGCCGTGGACAATCTCGCCGCAAACACCGCGTTTTTTCGTAAACTCAATAAATTCGTTCAATACCTGCTGCGCTTCTTCCTGCGTATAGCCGTGCAAATCTACATCCGCCACCACGGGATAATGGCCGTTTCGCAAACGCATCAAATCATTTTTACCCTGCCCGTTTTTACTGAACGAAGCCGGCGGTTCTTCCCAGCCGCCGCTGCCTACATAAAAATAATCTTCCTGCTCCAAAGTCGCCATTTCTTTAGGTCGCGGCTTGATAGGTGATTTATCACGAGGCTGTTCATAATAGTTACCGGCATTTTTCAACGGCGTAACCTTGCCAACCGCCTTGCTGAAATCTACATCCTCTACCAGCTTTTTAGCCTTCGCTTCGGCTTCCCGCTCCGCGGCTTCCTTTTTCGCCTGTTTGCCCAAAGCCTTCAGCGTTTCTTGAAAGTTTGCCGTCATGGTTTGTCCTTTCCAAAAAATTGATTGCGCACATTATAGCAAACCCGATTACAAGACCGTCTGAAAGACTCTTATCATCGCTTCTTGTTTAGGGTATAGTATTAACGTATTGCCAGTCTTACAAAAGAGAGAAAATATGTTTAAACGCCCGGAAGAAATCATCGTCTTGATACTTGCCCTATTATGGGTCGGACTCAGCTACTACTTTGCCGCCATCCTGATTTCAGATGCCTACACCATTCTCCTGATTACCGTACTGACTTTTGTTTGGGCGGTCATCTGTTTCCTTTTATGGCAACGCAACTTAAGCCGTCATATTTGGCCGCTGTTCCTCGGCAGCCTGGTTGCCTGCTGGTGGCCATACTTCACTTGGCTTGCCAGCGATGTTCCCGAAGGTACATGGTATTCAGGCTGGACATTCAAATCCATTATCGCCCTGATTCCCGTTGTTGCCGCTTATATTTTCAAGTGGAAACGAAGCCGGAAAAACAAAATCTCCAACACCATTGCCTGATACCTCGCGCCGTCTTTTTCAGACGGCGTTTTCCATATCTGACATAACGCTCAGACTGTCAACAATTCCAATAAAATGCTATACTCTTCACACGATTTAACACCCTAAAACAGGCCGTCTGAAAGACTTATCAAGATGATCAGCAAACAAGAATACCAAGCCCAAGCCGCACAAGGTTACAACCGCATTCCACTCGTTCAAGAGCTGCTTGCCGACTTGGACACACCGCTCTCAATCTACCTCAAACTTGCCAACAAGCCTTTCACCTACCTGCTCGAATCCGTTGTCGGTGGCGAACGCTTCGGACGCTATTCCTTTATCGGCCTGCCTTGCAGCCATTATCTCAAAACCAGCGGCAAACATGTCGATGTGTATCAAAACGGCGAAATCGTCGAACAACACGACGGCAATCCCCTGCCCTTTATCGAAGCCTTCCACAACCGCTTCAAAACGCCCGAAATCCCAAGCCTGCCGCGCTTTACCGGCGGCCTGGTCGGCTACTTCGGTTATGAAACCATCTACAATTTTGAACATTTTTCCCACCGCCTGAAACATACGACCAAAGCCGATCCGCTCGGTACGCCCGACATCCTCCTGATGCTCTCGCAAGAGCTTGCCGTAGTGGATAACCTAAGCGGCAAAATCTACCTGATTGTTTATGCCGATCCGTCTCAAGCCAACGGCTATGAACGCGCGCGCGAACGACTTGAAGACATCCGTACCCAGTTACGCCAAAGTTGCGCCATCCCGCTTTCCCTCGGCAGCAAGCAGACGCAAGCAGTCAGCGAATTTGGAGAAGAACCTTTCAAAGCCTGCGTCAACAAAATCAAAGACTACATCTTTGCAGGCGACTGCATGCAGGTTGTCCCCAGCCAACGCATGAGCATGGAATTTACCGACAATCCACTTGCCCTCTACCGCGCCCTGCGTACGCTGAACCCATCGCCGTATATGTTCTACTACGATTTCGGCGATTTTCATATTGTCGGCTCTTCGCCCGAAATCCTTGTCCGCCGCGAACGCGACGATGTCATCGTCCGCCCTATTGCCGGTACTCGCCTGCGCGGCAAAACACCAGCCGAAGACCTCGCCAATGAGCAAGATCTGCTGAGCGATGCCAAAGAGATTGCCGAACACGTCATGTTGATTGACTTAGGACGCAACGACGTCGGCCGTATCAGTAAAACCGGCGAAGTCAAAGTCACCGACAAAATGGTGATTGAAAAATACTCCCATGTGATGCATATCGTCTCCAATGTCGAAGGCCGTCTGAAAGACGGTATGACCAACATGGACATCCTCGCCGCCACCTTCCCCGCAGGCACACTTTCCGGCGCCCCCAAAGTCCGCGCCATGGAGATCATCGAAGAAGTCGAACCAAGTAAACGCGGCATCTACGGCGGCGCAGTCGGCGTATGGAGTTTCAACAACGACATGGATTTGGCCATTGCTATCCGCACCGCCGTGATTAAAAACAATACCCTCTTCGTCCAAAGCGGCGCAGGCGTAGTTGCCGATTCCGACCCAACATCCGAATGGCAGGAAACCCAAAACAAAGCCCGGGCAGTAATTCGCGCAGCGCAAATGGTGCAAGAAGGATTGGATAAATAATTTTCAGACGGCCTGCGCTCTGAAATGACTAAACAATAAGATTATGATACTAAAAGAAAAACAACTAAAATCTATCAGCAAATTCCTCAGCTTTATCTTGCGCCATCATCCCGAGCAAATCGGTATTACTTTGGATAAAGACGGCTGGGTGGATATTGATACCCTGCTGACACAGGTAAACCATCCCGAGCGCGGCTTTACGGGCAATCCGCTGACCTACGAAGTATTGCTGGAAGTGGTCGAAAACAACGATAAAAAACGGTTTACGATTTCCGAAGACGGCAAACGCATCCGCGCGGCACAAGGTCATTCGACGGCACAAGTTCAGGTTGAACACAAAGTGGCAACGCCTCCTCAAATTTTGTATCACGGTACGGCTGAACGCTCTGTTCCGTCTATTTTGGAGCAAGGCCTGCATTCTGCCTCGCGCCATTTTGTCCATCTGTCTGCCGATGCCGCAACAGCCGTCAATGTCGGCTCCCGACACGGCAAGCCGCTTGTATTAACCATCGACACTGTCGCCATGCTTGCGGCAGGACATCAATTTTATCTGGCGGACAACGGCGTATGGTTAACTGAAAACGTTCCGCCGCAATTTATCGGCAAACTTTAAAACATCAGGCCGTCTGAAACCCATAAACCCTTTTCAGACGGCCCGCAAACACCCTACCCAATTTCCTCATAAAGCGATTATCCATGAACACATCCCCCATCCTCCCTCCTGCAATGCTCGGCATCCTCGGCGGCGGACAATTAGGCAGAATGTTTACTGTTGCTGCCAAAACCATGGGCTACAAAGTAACCGTACTCGATCCCGACCCGAATGCGCCGGCGGCGGAATTTGCCGACCGCCATTTGTGCGCGCCGTTTGACGATGAAGTAGCTTTGGAAGAATTGGCAAAATGCACGGCGGTTACGACCGAGTTTGAAAACGTCAATGCCGACGCGATGCGTTTTCTCGCCAAACACACCAACGTTTCCCCCAGCGGCGACTGCGTTGCCATCGCTCAAAACCGCATTCAGGAAAAGGCATGGATACGCAAAGCAGGCCTGCAAACCGCGCCGTATCAAGCAGTTTGCAAAGCCGAAGACATCACTGAAGAAAGCGTACAATTTCTGCCCGGCATCCTGAAAACCGCTACTTTGGGCTATGACGGCAAAGGCCAAATCCGTGTAAAAACATTGGATGAACTCAAAGCCGCGTTTGCCGAACACGGCGGCGTGGATTGCGTTTTGGAAAAAATGGTGGACTTGCGCGGCGAGATTTCCGTTATCGTATGCCGTCTGAACAATGACAACGTGCAAACTTTCGACCCTGCCGAAAACATTCACGAAAACGGCATCCTCGCCTACTCCATCGTCCCAGCCCGACTGAGTGCCGACGTGCAGCAACAGGCGCGACAAATGGCGCAGCGTTTGGCCGATGAATTAAACTACGTCGGCGTATTGGCAGTAGAAATGTTTGTTGTCGGCGATACACATGAATTAGTCGTCAACGAAATCGCCCCGCGTCCGCACAATTCCGGCCACCATACCATCGATGCCTGCGCGGTAGACCAATTCCAGCAACAGGTCCGCCTGATGTGCAACCTGCCTCCGGCTGACACCAAATTGCTGACTTCTTGCTGTATGGCAAATATTTTGGGCGACGTTTGGAAGGAAGACGGCGGCGAGCCCGAATGGCTGCCGCTGCAAAGCAACCCGAATGCACATCTGCATCTTTACGGTAAAAAAGCCGCGCGTAAAGGCCGAAAAATGGGCCATTTTACCGTCTTGGCCAACGATGCGGACAACGCGTTCCAAACCGCACAAACCTTACATCAAAGCCTGTAACCCTACCCACTTTTTTCAGACGGCCTTTGATCGCTAAAGGCCGTCTGAAATCAATTTTTCCGACCATCCGCCATGAGCCTTCTGACCATCCTCCGTCCGGCAACCGAAAAAGACTGCCAAGACATACACAACGCCCATCTGCATGCCGTTCAATACGCCTGCATCCGCAGTTACGATGAAACCATTATGCACACATGGGAAAGTCTGCTCGACATCAACAGCTATTTGGAAACCATCTCTGATAAAAACAAAGCTTTGTGGGTGGTCGAATACAAAGGGCTAATTCAAGGCTTCTTCCAAGTCGATTTCAAAGAAGCGCAACTGGACGCCTTATACGTCCATCCGCTCTTCCACAATCTCGGCTTGGGCACGGCCCTGCTCAGCCGCGCCGAAGAAATGGCACGAAATGCGGGCCTCAGCTTTCTCAAACTGTATGCCTCGCTCAATTCCGTGCCTTTTTATCGCCTCAACCGTTACGAGTCGCTCGGTACTGCCGTGTTGCAGCTGAACAAAACCGTCCGTGTCGAATGCGAATTGATGCGCAAATACCTGTAATTTCCCCTTCCTCCGTTGCTTTTTTGAAAGAAACCGATGTCCCGAATTGCCGCCCTGCCCGACCATCTTGTCAACCAAATCGCCGCCGGCGAAGTGGTCGAACGTCCTGCCAACGCCTTGAAAGAAATCGTTGAAAACAGTATCGATGCAGGCGCAACGGCGATTGATGTCGAACTGGCCGGTGGCGGTATCCGCCTAATTCGCGTCAGCGACAACGGCAGCGGTATCCATCCGGACGACATCGAGCTTGCGCTCCATCGCCACGCCACCAGCAAAATCAAAACCTTAAACGATTTGGAACACGTCGCCAGCATGGGCTTTCGCGGCGAAGGTTTGGCAAGCATCGCCTCCGTCAGCCGCCTGAGCCTGACCAGCCGTCAAGAAGACAGTTCGCACGCAACCCAAGTCAAAGCCGAAGACGGCAAACTCAGCAGCCCTACCGCCGCCGCCCACCCCGTCGGCACCACCATCGAAGCTGCCGAACTCTTCTTCAATACCCCCGCGCGGCGCAAGTTCCTCAAATCCGAAAACACCGAATACGCCCATTGCGCCACCATGCTCGAACGCCTCGCGCTGGCGCATCCGCACATTGCCTTCTCGCTCAAACGCGACGGCAAACAAGTGTTCAAACTTCCTACCCAAAGCCTGCATGAACGGATTGCCGCCATTGTCGGCGATGATTTTCAGACGGCCTCATTGGAAATTGACAGCGGCAATGGCGCATTGCGGCTCTATGGCGCAATTGCCAAGCCGACTTTTGCCAAAGGCAAAACCGACAAACAATACTGCTTCGTCAACCATCGCTTCGTGCGCGACAAAGTCATGCTCCATGCTGTCAAACAGGCATACCGCGACGTATTGCACAATGCACTGACGCCTGCTTTCGTCCTCTTCCTCGACCTGCCGCCCGAAGCCGTGGATGTCAACGTCCACCCGACCAAAACCGAAATCCGCTTCCGCGACAGCCAGCAAGTACACCAACTCGTGTTCCACACGCTCAACAAAGCCCTTGCCGACACGCGCGCCGACTTGACCGAAAGCGTCAGCAACGCAGGCGAAGTGTTGCATGACATTACCGGCGTTACTCCTGCCTCAACGCCGTCTGAAAACGACAGCGAAAATCTATTTGATAGCGCATCCAACTACCCGACGGGCAACAAACCCGATACACGCAATGCCTTTGGTGCATCAGGAAAAACCGCGCCCATGCCTTACCAAGCCGCGCGCGCGCCGCAGCAACGCAGCCTGTCCCTGCGCGAAAGCCGTGCGGCCATGAATACTTATGCCGAGCTCTACAAAAAAACCGACGACATCGACCTTGAGTTGAGTCAATTCGAGCAGGCACGTTTCGGCAATATGCCGTCTGAAACGCCTACTCCCCAAACAGATACGCCGCTTTCAGACAACCTTCCCTCCCAATCCGAACTGCCGCCACTCGGTTTTGCCATTGCCCAATTACTTGGCATCTACATACTTGCCCAAGCAGAAGACAGCCTGTTGCTCATCGATATGCACGCTGCCGCCGAACGCGTCAACTACGAGAAAATGAAACGCCAACGTCAGGCAAACGGCAATCTGCAAAGCCAACGCCTGCTTATTCCCGTAACCTTTGCCGCGTCCCACGAAGAATGCGCCGCCCTTGCCGATCATGCCGAAACGCTGGCAGGCTTTGGCTTGGAATTGTCCGACATGGGCGGCAATACCCTTGCCGTCCGCGCCGTCCCCGCCATGCTCGGTAAAGCCGACGTCGTTTCACTGGCCAAAGATGTATTGGGCGAACTTGCCCAAGTCGGCAGCAGCCAAACCATCAAGGAACACGAAAACCACATCCTTGCCACCATGTCCTGCCACGGCTCAGTCCGCGCCGGCCGCCAGCTCACCCTGCCGGAAATGAATGCGCTCCTGCGCGATATGGAAAATACGCCGCGCAGCAACCAGTGCAATCACGGCCGCCCGACTTGGGTCAAACTGACTTTAAAAGAATTGGATGCGTTGTTTTTACGCGGACAGTAACGCCAATAAAAAGGCCGTCTGAAAATGCTTTCAGACGGCCTTTTAACTTATTTGCCCTTAGCGAATATCCATAGGCGCAAACGATTTCACGGTTTCATCGATTGCTTTAACACGGGTCAGGAAATCTTCCAATTGGGCAAGCGGTAATGCGCTTGGGCCATCGCATTTGGCTTGGTCGGGATTGGCATGGGATTCAAGGAACAAACCGGCCAATCGGGTTGCCATACCGGCAAGCGCCAAGTCCAATACTTGGGCGCGACGGCCGCCTGATGCAGCAGCGCCGGATTCGCGCGTTTGCAGGGAATGGGTTACGTCAAAAATAACGGGCAGGTTGTTACACGTTTTTTTCATCACGCCAAAGCCGAGCATATCGACCACCAAGTTGTCGTAGCCGAAGTTTGCGCCGCGTTCGCACAAAATGATTTGCTCATTACCTGCTTCTTGGAATTTCTCGACGATGTTTTTCATTTGAGACGGGCTGAGGAATTGCGGCTTTTTGATGTTGATGACATTGCCGGTTTTCGCCATTGCCACCACCAAATCGGTTTGGCGTGCCAAGAAGGCAGGCAGCTGAATAACATCGCAGACTTCGGCAACCTGTTGGCATTGGTAAGGCTCATGAACGTCGGTAATCACGGGAACGTTAAACTCACGTTTTACCGCTTGAAAAATCTTCATGCCTTCGTCCAAACCCACACCGCGGAAAGAGTGGATGGAAGAGCGGTTTGCCTTGTCGAAAGAGGCTTTGAATACATACGGGATACCGAGTTTATCGGTTACTTTAACGTATTGCTCACAGGCTTTCAGCGTAGAGTCGAGGTCTTCAAGGACATTGATGCCGCCGAAAAGGGTAAAGGGCGCATCGTTGCTGACGGTGATGTTGTTGATTTGGATATTCACGGCAAAGCCTTTCAGATAAGTTGAATTTGGGAAACAGGCCGTCTGAAACGTTTCAGACGGCCTTTGTTTGAATATTACAACACGGTGTGCGGCGGCTCATAAGAAATCACGTCGCGGATTTTATTGTTCTCATCGACGAGGACGACTTTCGGCTCATGCGCTGCAATTTCAGGTTCGGACAACATAACGTAAGACATGATAATCACGATATCGCCTTTTTGAACCAAACGCGCGGCCGCGCCATTGAGGCAAACGACGCCGCTGCCGCGTTCGCCGGGGATAGTATAAGTTTCAAGACGTTCGCCGTTGTTATTATTGACGATGGCGACTTTTTCGTTAACGCAAATACCTGCCGCATCCAGCAGGTCTTGGTCAACGGTAATGCTGCCGACGTAGTTGAGGTCGGCTTCGGTAACGGTGGCACGGTGGATTTTGCCGCCGAGCATGGTACGGAACATGGGTTTCCTTTTTGATTGTGGGTTGATTTGCGGTTTTAACTTCAGAGAAGTTAAAACCGCTGTTTGTGTGATTGAGGATTAGTTATTGGGAAAGTCTGATTCGTCGAACTCGGGTTCCGGGTCGCTTTGAAGAACTTTTCCGTTTAATTTCAACTCGCTGTTTTGCAGAGTCAGATGGGTTTTGACATTATCGTCTTCTAAGGTCAAATATTTTTCTCTTGCCATACTTTTGATGGTGCTGTCTACCATCAGGCGCAAGGTCTCGTTGATATCGTCGATGCTGGCACGACCTGCGGCTTCATCTTCGGCATTGACGCTAAACAGGCTGCTTGCTTGGTTAACGGCGAGTTGTTCCAACAATTTTTGCGGTACGCTCATGTTGAAGTCGGCTTCGGTTTTTTTCAGCATATCGCCCAAGCTGTTGAGGTCTTTGGCCGTCAAACCTTTAAAGGCAAGCTTGCCGCTGACATCGACATCACCATTAGGCATGGTAAATTTGAAAGTTTTGACGTTTAAAACCGGATTGTTGGTAAACAGGCCCGAAGCCTCGTTTTTGGCCGTCTGAATCAAGGAAGCCTGAATTTCTTCTTCGCTCATTTTCTTCACAGACACTTCGGCAATTTTGTTTTTCAATGCCAGAAGTGATGCAGCATCCAAATGCTCGGCAGCGACATTGATATCCAGAGGGCCGTATTTGTCTTCGCCATAGGTCAGGCTTTCAAATTGGAAACGGCCTTCGCTGTTGATGAATTTATCGACTTCGCCGGTCTGCGTATCGAAACGCAGTTTGCTGACTTCGATTTTAGACGGAGCAATCGTGCCGGTCGGATTGATGAATGCACCGATTTGCAGGTTGGTCACAAGGTTGACCAATTCGTTCAACTTAACGTTGTAATCTATGTTTTCTTTCCATTGCAGCAGGAATTTATCCAGCGTAATGCTACTCTTGCCCAAAGAAAGCTTGGTCAGGCCGTCTTCCGTTTCGGATTGGAAGCGCAGGTTTTCCAAAGACACATCGCCTTTGTCGGCCAATTTGACTTGTAAAGACGGCGCAAGGTAATCGTGGCGATAGCTTTTGAAGCCTTGGCTGTAATCGGTATTGCCGCCAAAGCCTTTCCAGTTAAGTTTGATACCGGAAAGCTCTTCATAGTCGAAGGCGGGGATATTGAGGCTGAGTTTGCCGTCACCGGAAAGGTAAACCGTATTAGTCATGGTCAACGGCGTTTGCTGGCCGAAGAAGCGGTCCAAAACTTTTTTGGTTTCCGGATGGTATTGGAACTCGGTTTCCACGTGCGCACGCGTACCGAAGCCGCCGGCAAACGGGCCGTGTGTCACATGGTTAATGACCGTAATCGGCTCTTGCAGGACGGTTTTCAAATTGTCCGGCAGGTATTTTTGCGTATTTTGAAGCAAGGTCGGTTTGAGGCGGATGACGGTCGTCTCGGTTGAACTGAACCAGCCGCGATCGTATTGGTGGGACTCAACGGTCAGGAAGCCGGATTCCTGCAACAGCTTTTGTTGCTCGGTCAGGCTTTCTTCCGCTTTGACACCAAGATAATAAGGCGTGCCGAGCGCAGCGGCGACAACAACGGCGGCAGTCGGGATAAGATACTTTTTCATCACTTCAAACAGATTAGGTTCAAAGCGTAAAGCATAGCATTTTTTAGCTGTTTTGTCTTATCCGCCGTTTCAGACGGCCTTTAGGTAAAGATTGTGATATTATGCAAACATAAACGATTTTTACACTTTTGGCAGGCCTTACCCTGACTGCCAAAATGTCATTAAAGGTTTGCAAATGCTTTTATTCATTGATAATTACGACAGCTTCACCTACAACATCGTCCAATACTTTGCCGAATTGGGGCAGGAAGTTTTGGTTCGCTGCAACGATGAAATCACCATCGAAGAAATCGAAGCCCTGAAACCTCAATATCTGGTCATCGGCCCCGGCCCTTGTTCCCCTAAAGAAGCAGGCATTTCTGTTGCGGCCATGCAGCACTTTGCCGGCAGGCTGCCCGTCATGGGCGTGTGCCTCGGTCATCAAACCATGGGCGAAGCGTTCGGCGGCAATGTCGTGCGCGCGCAAACGATGATGCATGGCAAAGTCTCCCCCGTTTTCCATCACGGCACAGGCATGTTTAAAGACCTGCCCAATCCGGTCAACTGCACGCGCTACCACAGCCTGGCCATCGACCGCGCCACCCTGCCCAACTGCCTCGAAATTACCGCATGGACGGAAGACGGCGAAATCATGGGCGTACGCCACAAAGAATATGCCATCGAAGGCGTACAGTTCCACCCCGAAGCCCTGCTGACCGAACACGGCCACGATATGCTGAAAAACTTCTTGGAAGAATTCAAAGACTATCGACCGCAAAAATCTTAATGAAAGGCCGTCTGAAAGGCGTTTGACTGTGTTCAAACCGCATTTTCAGACGGCCTGAATCACATCGGACACGAACAAAGGAAAAATCATGATTACCCCTCAACAAGCGATTGAACGCCTCATCAGCAACAACGAACTTTTCTACGATGAAATGACCGATCTCATGCGCCAAATCATGAGCGGCCAAGTTCCTCCCGAGCAAATCGCCGCCATCCTGACCGGCCTGCGGATTAAAGTTGAAACCGTTTCCGAGATTACCGCCGCAGCCAGCGTGATGCGTGAATTTGCCACTAAAGTGCCGCTGGAAAACGCCGATGACTTGGTCGATATTGTCGGCACAGGTGGCGACGGTGCCAAAACCTTCAATATTTCCACGACTTCCATGTTTGTCGCGGCTGCGGCAGGCGCGAAAGTCGCCAAACACGGCGGCCGCTCCGTTTCTTCATCCAGCGGCGCTGCCGATGTTATGGAACAAATGGGCGCCAACCTCAATCTCAACCCCGAACAGGTTGCCCAAAGTATTCAGCAAACCGGCATCGGCTTTATGTTCGCGCCCAACCATCACAGCGCCATGCGCTATGTTGCTCCCGTCCGCCGTTCGCTCGGCTTCCGCAGCATCTTCAATATCTTGGGCCCACTGACCAATCCGGCCGGCGCGGCAAACCAACTCTTGGGCGTGTTCCACATCGACTTGTGCGGCATTCTTTCCCGCGTATTGCAACAACTTGGTTCCAAACATGTTTTGGTTGTGTGCGGCGAAGGCGGTTTGGATGAAATCACGCTGACCGGCAAAACCCGCGTTGCCGAACTGAAAGACGGAAAAATTACCGAATACGACATCAGCCCGGCCGATTTCGGCATGGAAGTCCGCCGCAATTTAGACGAAATCAAAGTCGAAAATGCGCAAGAATCCCTGCAAAAAATGAACGAAGTGCTGGACGGCAAAGCCGGTGCCGCACGCGATATCGTCGTCCTCAATGCCGCCGCCGCTCTCTATGCAGGAAATGCGGTTACTTCGCTGGCAGATGGCGTCAAAGCTGCTCAAGAAGCCATCGACTCCGGCAAAGCCAAAGCCAAAAAAGACGAATTTATCGAATTTGGCAAACAGTTTGCCTAAACTTTAAAACCATAAACAAAGGCCGTCTGAAAAATCTTTCAGACGGCCTTTTATTCTTTAAATATTAAAATTTGCTTTTAATATCATTAATCAAGCCTTCAGCTTTTTCTTTGGCTTCATCAACCAAATGCTCGGCTTCTTCTTTGCCTTTTTGCAAAACATCACCTGCTTTTTCTTCAATATCGCCGACCACTTCTTTTACTTTGCCAACGCCTTGTTGAACCAAGCCCTCAGCTTCAAGTTTAGCATTGCCGGATACATCGCCAGCCACTTCTTTTACTTTACCGCTGATTTTATCTAATTCGCCGCTCATGGTCATACTCCTGGATTAAATGTTGATAGGATGAGTGCTACATTACCTTATATCGGGGGCTTCGTTTCAACTTTAAAGGCCGTCTGAAAGCCAAAACATGACAAAACGAGTTAAATTAGGTTAATCCATCTGTTTCAATATCGCTTCGGCTACTGCCTTGCCTATTATCTTACTGCCGAACTCATTGAAATGAAGCCCGTCGCACAGCATCACATCGGTCAAATCCTGCTCAAACATCAAACCGTATAAATCGTTGACGGTAAAACCATATTGCCTTGCCAAATCCTCCGCCACACGGTTATAGGCCTTCAAATCAGCCAGATAGCGGCGCGAGGGTTTGACGATATTGTGTACGCTTTCCAAAAACGGCGTACTGCTTGCCCAAATAATTTTTGCCCCAGTCTGTTTCAGATAATCAAAAATTTGAATCAGGTTGCTGCGGTAGGTTTCTATATCGGCCACCGGCTCATTACAGCCTTGATTGTAGCGGATATCGTGTAAACCGCAGTTGATGTGGATAATGTCTACCACAGTCGCGCCCTCTGTCCATTGCCCGATATGCTCTAACACATCATGTGACGAACGGCAGTTTTCCGATGGAGTAACAATATCCGCATCAGGCAAAGCGGCACGTGTGTAAGGCTCCGAAGCAAGCCGCACGGAGTCGCCGATTAAGTAAACGGTCATTTTTGTTCTCCTCCCTTTATTTGAACAAACAGCACGGCCGTCTGAAATATCACTTATATTATTATAAGAGTGCTATTTTAGACGGCCTTAACTTCAGTCAAGTTTTATTGTTAAATCATAAATTAACGCTGACTGTTTTTATAAAAATCAATTAATTGCTTGGCTTGCAACATGGGCAGGCCAAAATGGTCACTCACGACTTTCAAATCCTTCCATTCCTGACCAGTCAGATTTTGCCCAACCCATTTGAGGTTTTCCGGATTGCTTTTGATTTTCTCAAAATACGCCTGCTTGCGTTTCCAGTTGCGCGACCACACCAGTAACATGGTAAAAATACATAAAACAATCAATACAATATTGGTAAACAACATCATGCCCATACAACATACTCCCGCTTGAGTCTCGAAATCAGAAAATATGGATTAAAGGCCGTCTGATAAAACAGTCTTCAGACGGCCTTTATATTATCATTCAATATTCACCCGTTTCAGGCGCAAGGCATTGCTCAACACGGAAACCGAGCTTGCCGCCATTGCCGCGCCTGCGATGACGGGGTTTAAAAAGCCAAGCGCAGCGAGTGGAATGCCCAAGATATTGTAGAAGAAGGCGAAAAACAGGTTTTGCTTGATGTTTTTCAAAGTCGCCTGCGATACCAACAGGGCATCGGCGAGCTGGTTGACCGAATGCTGCATCAGCGTGGCGGATGCGGTGTGTTCGGCAACGTCCGCACCACCTTTCATGGCGAAGCTGACGTTGGCGGCGGCGAGCGCGGGGGCGTCGTTGATACCATCGCCGACCATCGCCACGGTTTTGCCGGTGGCTTTGAGTTTCTGCACTTCGGCAGCTTTATCGCGCGGACTCATATTACCGAAGGCGTGTGCGATGCCCAGTTGTTTGGCGACATATTCAACCGTTCCTTGGTTGTCGCCGCTCATGATGTAAACGTTGATGCCGTGTTTTTTCAGACGGCCTATGGCTTCGGCGGTATCGGCTTTCAATGCGTCGGCAAGTGCGAATGCGCCGATAGGTTTGTTATCGACTGAGACTGCAACAATGCTTGCAATATCCCAAACGCCGTCTGAAAACTTCGGCAAGGTCAGTTCGGCAAATTCGGCTTTGCCTGCTTTCACCAAACCCACGCCTTCCACTTCGGCGGTAATGCCTGCGCCGACAACAGTTTGCGCGTTTTGTGCGGCAGGAATCTCCAAGCCGCGCGCTTGGGCGGCGGAAACGATGGCGCGGGCAAGCGGATGAGCGGCGTTTTGTTCAACGGCGGCGGCGATGCGGTACAAAGCGTCTTCGTCAAAGCCGCCGTCGGCAACGCAATAAACGGCGGCAACCTGCGGCCTGCCTTCGGTCAGCGTGCCGGTTTTGTCCAGCACGACGGCATCGACGTGGGCGGCTTCTTCCATTGCCGCCGCGTCTTTAAACCAAATGCCGTGTTTCACTGCTTTGCCCATGCCGACCATAATCGCGGCAGGGGTTGCTAAACCGAGTGCGCACGGACAAGCAATTACCAAAACGGCAACGGCGTGCATCAGCGCAACCGTCCAATCGCCTTTTACCAGCCAAGTGGCGATAAAAGTCAGAAGCGCGATGCCCACGACGACAGGCACGAATACCGCCGCCGCCTTATCCGCCACGCGCGCAATCGGTGCCTTGCTGCCCTGCGCTTCGGACAGCGCGTTCATCATGTCGCCGAGCAGGGTTTGGCTGCCGAGCTGCGTGGCGCGGTACACCACGCTGCCTTCGGTCATCAACGCACCCGCCAACACTTTGCCGCCCGCTTTTTTCTCTTCGGGGTTGGATTCGCCGGTAAGATGGCTCTCATCCGCCCAACCGCTGCCGCTCTCGATGATGCCGTCGGCGGCAATGCGTTCGCCGTGGTTGGCGCGGATAAGGTCGCCGATTTGCACTTGGTCGATGGGCAGTTGTTTCCATTCGCCATCGCGTTGCACGTTGACTTGGGTCGGCGTGAGTTTGAGCAGCAAGCCCAAGCTGTTCAGGCTGGATTTTTTGGTGCGGTGTTCCAAAAATTTGCCCAGCGACACAAAACCGATCACCATCACGCCTACTTCAAAATACACGTGTGCCATGCCGTGCGCCGCGTGCGGGCTGAAAAACAGCATATAAACGGAATACAGGTAAATCGATACCGTGCCGATGGTAACCAGCACGTCCATGTTCGCCAACCCGCCCTTAATGCTTGCCCACGCGCTTTTGTAAAACGGCACCGCCAGCCAAAGCTGCACCACGCTTGCCAGCACAAATTGCCATACAGGCGGAATCATCCAATCGTGCCGCCCGATCATCATCCCTGCCATGCCGATAAGGAACGGAATATTGATGGCCAACAAAAGCCACAGCCTCCAGCTTACATGCGCTGCTTCTTCGGGCTGCGGCAGCGCGTCTTCCGTTTTTTCCTTCGCGCCGTAGCCGGTTTTCTCGATAATTTTGGCAATGTCGGCTGCGGAGGTTTTGCTGTCGTCAAACGTAACCTGCGCTTCCTCGCTGGCAAAGTTCACCCCTGCCGATTCGACAAAATCTTTTTTGTTCAACACTTTTTCAATACGCGAAGCGCAGGCCTGACAGGTCATGCCTTCGATTTGGAAACGGACTTTTTGTTGCATGGCAAAGCCTCCTATTGATTGTTTGGCGCGTGTTTTTTTGCGTTTCTATATTATCAAACGAAAACGACATAATGGCAAAAAGTAAGTTATCAAGAGACAAAGGCCGTCTGAAGCGTTTCAGACGTCCTTTTCAAAATACGCTTATTGGTTACAAAGCCACATCATAGCCGCCATCTTCTACGGCATCAATCAGCGCGTCGGTATCTGTCTTGCTTTCATCAAAAGTAATCACTGCATTTTTGTTTTCCAAGCTGACTTCTGCTTTTTCCACGCCTTCTACGCCTTCCAAAAGACGGGTTACGCTTTTCACGCAGCCGCCGCAGGTCATGCCGTCGATGTTTAATGTGATGGTTTGCATAGGGTTTCCTTTCTGTTGGAATGAGGCTGAGGTTTTAAAGCCCGTTGCAGCCAAAGCTTTCAGGTAACCTGAAATGATGGGTCTGCTCTTGCTTTCCCGCTAAGTGCCGCCACTATAAAGCTTTACCCGAAGTAAAGGTCAAGCATCATGATGAACATCAGCCAGGCCGCGGCCGAGAGCGGCCTTTCCGCCAAACAAATCCGCGACTACGAAAAGCACGGCCTAATCGCCCCGGCCGCGCGCAGCGAAGCGGGCTACCGCCGCTACGGACAGGCCGACCTTGTCCGGCTGCGCTTTATCCGCCATGCGCGGGAAGTGGGCTTTTCGCTGCCGCAGATCGGGCAGCTTTTGAGCCTGCAACACAACCCGCAGCGCACCAGCCGCGAAGTGAAAACGCTCACCGCGCGGCACATCGCCGAGCTGGAAGCCAAAATCGAACGCTTGCAGGGCATGGTGGCCGAGCTGCAACGTTGGCACGATGCCTGCGCGGGAGACGACTGCCCGGATTGTGCGATTTTGGCCGGGCTGGAGGAGCGTTAGGCGGCTTGGGCAGAATAGAAACAGGCTACCTGAAAAGTTTCAGGTAGCCTTAGTCGGCCGCTAACGGTTTGGTACAGGCCTCGTCGTAATACGGCAGCCACTTGCCGCCGCTTTGCTTCAGATATGCGCGAAAACTTTTGTTTACCCGTGTGGCGGTGTAATCCAAATAATGGCAAAAAGTAAGTTATCAAGAGACAAAGGCCGTCTGAAGCGTTTCAGACGGCCTTTATTCAAAAATACGCTTATCGGTTACAAAGCCACATCGTAGCCGCCGTCTTCTACGGCATCAATCAGCGCGTCGGCATCCGTCTTGCTTTCATCGAAAGTAATCACTGCATTTTTGTTTTCCAAGCTGACTTCTGCTTTTTCCACGCCTTCTACGCCTTCCAAAAGACGGGTTACGCTTTTCACGCAGCCGCCGCAGGTCATGCCGTCGATGTTGAGGGTAACAGTTTGCATTTGTATTTCCTTTCATTCACACAAATATGGTTGCCAAATACTTTACTCCTTACGCAAACAGCTTGCAAATTCTTTATTAAGGCCGTCTGAAAACTGCAGATAGGCGTACAATAACGCCCTGTGCTTCATCAAACGGACATAATAATGACTTCAACATTCAAACAATGGGTTAGCGTATGCGCGCTGGCGGTGGGGGCGTTTATTTTCAATACCACCGAATATATTCCGATTGCGCTTTTGAGCGACATCGGTCAGAGCTTTGGCAAACCTGCAACGGAAGTGGGCATGATGATTACGGTGTATGCGTGGATTGTTGCGCTCCTATCGCTGCCGCTGATGCTGATGACGAAAAACATCGAACGGCGCAAATTATTGCTGATGCTGTTTGCACTGTTTGCGCTGTTTCACGCGCTGTCGTTCTTTTCTTGGAACTTCAACATCCTCTTGGTCAGCCGTATCGGGATTGCGCTGACACACGCGGTATTTTGGTCGATTACGGCTTCTTTGGCGGTACGGCTTGCGCCCACCGGCAAAACCAATCAGGCTTTGGGCCTGCTCAGTACGGGTACGGTTTTGGCCATGGTTTTGGGTATTCCGCTGGGGCGCGTGGTCGGGCAATACTTCGGCTGGCAGCTTAGCTTCCTGCTAATCGGGGTCTGTGCTGCCGGCGTAATGCTGGTGTTGGCTAAAAACCTGCCTGCTTTACCCAGCCAAAATACCGGCTCTTTAAGCAGCCTGCCGAGTTTGTTCAAACGCCGCAACCTGATGTTGCTTTATGCCATGACGGTGTTGATTATTACGGCACACTTCACGGCATACAGCTATATCGAGCCTTTTGTGTTGCAAGTTGGCGGATTTAAGGCAGAACAAGTTACCATCGTTTTGAGCCTGTACGGTTTGGCAGGCTTTGCCGCTTCTTATTTGTTTGGCAAATGGTTTGCCAAATCGCAACGCCTGTTTATGCTTGGCGCGGTGGCGGTCATCCTGCTCTCTGCCCTGCTTCTTCTGCCGTTTGCCTCTTTCCCTTATGCGGTGTACGCGCTGGTGTTTATTTGGGGCGTGGCCATCGTCATTGTCAGCTTGGGCATGGTGTCGAAAGTCTTGGCATTTGCCTCAGATGCAACAGATGTGGCCAACTCGATTTATTCAGGTTTGTACAACGTCGGTATCGGCGGCGGTGCACTTTTGGGACATTATGTGACCGTCTGGTTCGGTCTTTCCAATATCGGCATTGCCGGAGCCTTGCTGGCGGCGGCAGGTCTGGCCGTTTGCGGTTTGTTGTTTAAGGAACAAGACAATCTGACGCAAAATGTTTAAATCCATATAAATCAGGATGGTATTACTGACTCGGCCGTAATTTTGGCAGTTTTACCGATTTGTCCTGATTCTTATTAACCCACGATGGATCTTCATTCCGCCGGATAAGCAGTTTTCTTGCTGCTTATCCGGTTTTCATTTCATTTCTAAAAAACAATTTACAATTTGTTTACACTACATCAAATTACAAATATACTGTCGCCTATTAGGCCGTCTGAACGTACGGCTGAAAAGAAAAACCAATCATGTTTCAGAGGAATACATCATGGACTTAAACGCCAAGGATAAGACTCAGCATCCTGAGAACGTCGAGCTTCTCAGTGCGCAGAAGCCGATTACCGACTTTAAAGGACTGCTGACGACCATTATCTCTGCTGTTGTCTGCTTCGGCATTTATTACATCCTTCCCTACAGCCCCGATGCCAACAAAGGTATCGCGCTGTTGCTTTTTGTTGCGGCACTTTGGTTTACCGAAGCCGTACACATTACCGTTACCGCGCTGATGATCCCTATCCTTGCCGTTGTACTCGGCTTCCCGGATATGGACATCAAAAAAGCGATGGCAGGTTTCTCCGACCCGACGATTTATATCTTCTTCGGCGGCTTTGCGCTTGCAACCGCCCTGCACATGCAGCGTCTCGACCGTAAAATCGCCGTCAGCCTGTTGCGCCTGTCCCGCGGCAATATGAAAGTTGCCGTGTTGATGCTGTTTGCCGTTACCGCCTTCCTGTCTATGTGGATCAGTAATACTGCGACTGCCGCGATGATGCTGCCTTTGGCAATGGGTATGATGAGCCACCTCGATCAAGAAAAAGAACGTAAAACCTACGTTTTCGTCCTGCTCGGTATCGCCTACTGCGCCAGTATCGGCGGCTTGGGTACCGTGGTCGGTTCTCCTCCGAACATGATTGCCGCCAAAGCGCTGAACTTGGACTTCGTCGGCTGGATGAAGCTCGGCTTGCCGATGATGCTGTTGATTCTGCCGCTGATGCTGTTCTCCATGTACGTCATCCTCAAGCCTAATTTGAACGAGCGCGTGGAAGTCAAAGCCGAATCTATCCCTTGGACTTTGCACCGCGTTATCGCGCTGTTGATTTTCTTGGCCGCTGCCGTTGCTTGGGTATTCAGCTCCAAAATCAAAGCTGCATTCGGTATTTCCAACCCTGATACCGTTATCGCCCTGATTGCCGCCGTTGCCGTCGTCGTATTCGGCGTGGCGCAATGGAAAGAAGTTGCCCGTAATACCGACTGGGGTGTATTGATGCTCTTCGGTGGCGGTATCAGCTTGAGCGCGTTGCTGCAATCCTCCGGCGCATCTGAAGCATTGGGTCAGCAAGTTGCTTCCACATTCTCCCATTCTCCTGCATTACTGGTGATTTTCGTGGTTGCCACCTTCATCATCTTCCTGACCGAGTTCACCAGTAACACGGCTTCCGCCGCCCTGCTTGTGCCTATTTTCGCCAGCATTGCCGCGCAAATGGGTCTGCCGGAACAAGTCTTGGTATTCGTCATCGGTGTCGGCGCATCTTGTGCCTTCATGCTGCCGGTTGCCACACCGCCTAACGCGATTGTGTTCGGTACAGGCTTGATTAAGCAACGCGAAATGATGAACGTCGGCTTATTGCTGAACGTCCTCTGTATCGTATTGGTTGCGCTGTGGGCTTATTTCGTCCTGATGCCATAAACCCATAAAACCATATCCCAGGCCGTCTGAAAGAATATTTTTCAGACGGCCTTGAAGTTTGTCGTTCAGACACAATTTAACGAATGATTCAAAACCGGATTCTAACGAAAGGAAACCCATGATTATCCTGCACACCAACAAAGGCGATATCAAAATCGAACTCGATTTCGACAAAGCCCCCGTTACAGCTAAAAACTTCGAGCAATACGTTAAAGACGGCTTCTACGACGGCGTAATCTTCCACCGCGTCATCAAAGGCTTTATGATTCAAGGCGGCGGCATGGATGAAAACATGAACGAAAAAGAAACCCGCGATCCGATTCAAAACGAAGCGTCCAACGGTTTGCCTAACGAAAAATACACCATCGCCATGGCGCGTACTTCCGATCCTCATTCTGCCAGCGCGCAATTCTTCATCAACACTGCCGACAACGCTTTCCTGAACTTCCGTTCTAAAGAGCTGTACGGCAAAACCGTAGTCCAAGACTGGGGCTATGCCGTATTCGGTAAAGTCGTTGACGGTTTTGACGTTGTCGATGCCATCGAAGGCGTTTCTACCAAACGTCACGGCTACCACGACGACGTACCGAGCGAACCAGTCATCATCACTAAAGCCGAAGTGGTTTAATTGATTTGATTTCCCATAAAAACAGCCTGTCCGAATTAAAACCGGACAGGCTGTTTTTCAATAATGACGCATACCGTCACACATCATAAGTACCGACCACGCATGCCGAATCCAACACATGGCCCTGCATGGCAAAATGCAGCTCATTAAAGCGGAAACCGCGCGGCAAATCCAAAACAGTATCCAGCGCGTACACAATCAGTTCATAACGATGTCGGTTGTTCGGTGGCGCCATACCGCCGTAAAAAGAAGCCTCTTCGATTTCAAATTTACCCAACGCGCTCGCCCAAGTGTTCGCGCCCTGTGTGAAATCTGTTGCAGAAATACTTTCATTTTCTGCCACGGAAGTGCGTTTCAAATCCGAAATCAACCAATGCGTCCATACGAAGCCGGATGCTGAAATGGCATCTTTGTCTTCCAACACCACGGCAAACGATTTTGTTCCTTCTGGCGCATCTTCAATCTCAAAAGGAATCGAATAAGAAGGCATACCGCTCGGGCTGAACTGGCTGCCGCGCTTGCCGTATTTGTCTTCAAACTCGCCGTTGACAATAGCTTTACTGCTGACTTTCATCTTATATCTCCCAATAGTAGGTTTGTTCATTCTAACAAACACCAAGGCCGTCTGAAAGATACTGCCGTTTTCACTTTCCCGATGTCGCATTTTCAGACGGCCTCCAGCAATATTCACAATTCGATCAAACACATTTGACATTCCATAGTATAATCCGCCGCATGAAAACTACACAGGATACACATTATGGATTGGAAAGGTCGTGAACAAAGCCAAAACGTCGAAGATCGCCGCGGAAGCCGTGGCGGCGGCGGTGGCGGCAAAACGCCGGGCATACTCGGCATTATCGTGGTTTTGGTTGGTGCATATTACGGCGTGGATTTGAGCGGTTTGGTTGGCGGCTCATCTTCGATGGGCATTCCTACCCAGCAAGCTACCCGACTCGACAGCCAACAAGAAGCCGAATTGAACGAACTGTCCCGCGTCGTCCTTGCCGATACGGAAAAAGCATGGAGCAAATATTTCCAACAACACGGCCAACGCTACACGCCGACAACCATGGTGTTGTATGAAGGCGGTACGTCCACTGCCTGCGGTACAGGACAATCTGCCATGGGTCCGTTTTACTGCCCGGGCGACCAAAAAGTTTATTTGGATTTGAGCTTCTACGAAGACATGCGCACCAAGCTCGAATCGGCCAGCGATGCCGCGTTTGCCTACGTTATTGCCCATGAAGTCGGCCATCACGTTCAAAACCTGCTCGGCATTCTGCCTAAAGTCCACAAAATGCAACAGCAAGTCGGCAAGAAAGAGGCCAATGCCCTCTCGGTCAAACTCGAATTGCAGGCCGACTGCTTCGCCGGTATTTGGGGACACTACGCCGTCAATAACAATATCTTCAAAGCAGAAGACATTCAAAAAGCGATGCTGGCCGCCGAATCCGTCGGCGATGACCGCTTGCAGAAACAAGCTCAGGGCTACGTCGTTCCCGACAGCTTTACCCATGGCTCGTCCGAAGAACGCATGACTTGGCTCAAGCGCGGTTTGGAAAGCGGCGACATCAACCAGTGCAACACTTTCAACAATTGATTCGTCCAAACAACACTGTTCTTTGATGTAACGACAAAAGGCCGTCTGATTTTTTCAGACGGCCTTTTAGCCGTGTTAGAATAAACCCCATTATTTCCACTTAAATTTAAAGGAAATCCACATGGCAAATATCGCCCGCGACATTTTCAAAGCCTACGATATCCGAGGCATCGTTGGCAAAACCCTGACCGACGAAGCTGCCTACTTAATCGGTAAAGCTATTGCTACCAAAGCCTCCGAAAAAGGCATTACCCGCATCGCACTCGGTCGCGACGGCCGTTTGAGCGGTCCCGGCCTGATGGCGCAGATTCAACGCGGTTTTACAGACAGCGGCATCGACGTCCTCAATGTCGACATGGTTGCCACCCCTATGCTCTACTTCGCAGCCATCAACGAATGCGGCGGCAGCGGCGTAATGATTACCGGCAGCCACAATCCGCCCGATTACAACGGTTTCAAAATGATGCTCGGCGGCGACACGCTCGCAGGCGAAGCCATTCAAGAACTTTTAGCTATTGTTGAAAAAGACGGTTTTGTTGCTGCCGACAAACAAGGCAGCGTAACCGAAAAAGACATCTCCGGCGAATACCACAACAACATCGTCGGCCACATCAAGCTCAAACGCCCGATGAAAATCGCCATCGACGCGGGCAACGGTGTCGGCGGCGCATTTGCAGGCAAACTCTACAAAGGTTTGGGCAATGAAGTTACCGAACTTTTCTGCGAAGTGGACGGCAACTTCCCTAATCACCACCCCGATCCGTCCAAACCGAAAAACCTGCAAGATCTCATCGTCGAGCTTAAAAACAGCGATGCCGAAATCGGCTTGGCATTTGACGGCGATGCCGACCGCTTGGGCGTGGTCACCAAAGACGGCAACATCATCTATCCAGACCGCCAATTAATGCTTTTCGCGCAAGACGTGTTGAGCCGCAATCCTAAAGCCAAAGTAATTTTCGACGTCAAATCCACCCGTCTGCTCGCGCCTTGGATTAAAGAACACGACGGCGAACCTGTGATGGAAAAAACCGGCCACAGCTTCATCAAATCCACCATGAAAAAAACCGGCGCACTGGTTGCCGGCGAAATGAGCGGCCACGTTTTCTTTAAAGAACGCTGGTTCGGCTTCGACGACGGCATGTATGCCGGTGCACGTCTCTTGGAAATTCTGTCTGCCTTCGACAATCCGTCCGAAGTATTGAACAAGCTGCCGCAAAGCATTTCCACTCCGGAACTCAACATCGACCTGCCGGAAGGTAGCAACGGCCACAAAGTGATTGAAGAGCTGGCTGCCAATGCCAAGTTTGAAGGTGCGACCGAAATCATCACCATCGACGGCTTGCGCGTTGAATTCCCTGACGGCTTCGGCCTGATGCGTGCTTCCAATACCACGCCGATTTTGGTATTGCGTTTTGAAGCGGATACGCAAGAAGCGATTGAACGTATTCAAAACCAATTCAAAGCAGTCATTGAAAGCAATCCTGCATTAAAATGGCCGCTGTAAGGGTTTAGGCTAAAACAAAAGGCCGTCTGAAAATCATTTCAGACGGCCTTTAATATTAAACATTGATGATTCCAAAGTTTGGGAACCAAGAATATCCCGGCTTAGTTATCCGACTTGCGCCAACTGTTGACGCATTTCATCAATAACGGCTTTGTAATCCGGTTTGCCAAAAATCGCCGAACCGGCCACAAACGTATCCGCACCTGCCGCCGCAATTTCAGCAATATTGTCTGTTTTCACGCCGCCATCGACTTCCAATGCGATATGGCGGCCGCTTTGCCGTTCATACTCATCCAACATCTCGCGCACTTTGCGGATTTTTACCAGCGTATTCGGGATAAAGCTTTGTCCGCCAAAGCCTGGGTTGACCGACATCAGCAAAACCATATCCAGTTTGTCCAAAACGTTTTCCAGAATATTGACCGGCGTAGCAGGATTCAATACCAAACCTGCCTGACAGCCGTATTCTTTAATCAAACCCAAGCTGCGGTCGACATGGCGGCTGGCTTCCGGATGAAAAGTAATGATATTGGCACCGGCTTTGGCAAACGCATGAATCAAATCATCCACCGGCTCAACCATCAAATGCACATCGACCGGCACGGTTGCATACGGTTTCAAAGCCGCGCAAACCATAGGGCCGAAAGTCAGATTCGGCACGTAATGATTGTCCATTACGTCAAAATGAATCAAATCCGCACCGGCGCGGATAACTTCGGCAACCTCTTCGCCCAAACGGGCAAAATCGGCAGACAAAATACTGGGGGCAATACGGTAGTCGGTCATGTTTATTCTCCTAAAGTGTGTTCCTTTGTCATTATCGCATTTTTAACCCTATGTTGTATGCCGCCGACAACATCTCTGCCGTCATTTTTATGAATTTACATTTCATATACATTAATGAAACTTATAATCACATAGTAAGGCTTTGAAAATAAATTATTAGATTACATACATGTGCAAAAAAATCTAACATCATTAACAAAAGTTAACTGCATTGATACTGCCTTTCACACGCTTATCGGTTATATTTCCAAACCTGATGAAACATTAGGAAAACACCGTGTCTGTTGCACTTTCCCGCTATCCGACTTTTATTTTCTTAGCACTCGCCCTACTCTGTTCCAGTCTGCCTGCACATGCCGGTCCGTTTCTGGCTACTTTGGACGACTTCCACCCGAATTGCGACATCCGACAGCTCAATTTATCCGCCGACCAACACGCCGCCCTGCGCCGCCTGCGTACCGACTTCAAACAAATCAACGATAAAGCCTACCGTAAAACCGTACGCTCCGACCGCAACCGCCGTCAAACCATCATCAAAATCCTCTCCGGCGACTCATTTGACTCAAACGCCGCCCGCGATTATGTTGAAAACCGCTACCTCTCCAGCATGGACTATGCGGTGGATGAAATGGAAATCCAATACCGCCTCTATCATCTGCTCAATCCGCGCCAACGCCAGCAATGGTTGTCTTCATGCTTGCGCTGATGGATAAATAAAAATACAAAAAGGCCGTCTGAAACCATATTCAGACGGCCTTTGCTTTTTTCGCCTTAATCCAACACTCTTTCTTCCGGCAACCGACCTGCCCAGTCGCAGGCAAACTGCCATGCCGAGCGGCCCGAACGGCTGCCGCGCATTTGCGCCCATTGCAACGCGGCTTGGCGTGCCGTATCGTCAAAAGGCACATTGAAATCTTCCAACCAGTTGGCCACAGCGGTCAGATAATCGTTTTGGTCGAAAGGATAAAAACTCAGCCATAAGCCGAAGCGGTCGGAAAGGGAGATTTTCTCCTCGACGGCCTCTTTCTGATGAATTTCACCGCGAGTGCCCGTAGTACCGCCATTTTCATCCATGTATTCGGGAATTAAATGACGACGGTTGGATGTGGCATAAACCAAAACATTGGTGCAACGTTGCGACAGTCCGCCGTCTAAAGCAGTTTTCAAGGCTTTATAGGTCTCATCGCCGGTTTCAAACGACAAATCATCGCAGAAAACGATAAATTTCTCGGGACGCTCGGACAACAGCGTCAACAAAGCCGGCAGACTGGTCAAATCGCTTTTATCCACCTCAATCAGACGCAGACCGCGCTCGGCGTATTCGTGCAACAACGCTTTAACCAAGGAGGATTTCCCCGTACCGCGCGCGCCGGTCATCAAGACATTATTTGCCGGACGACCTGCCAAAAATTGCTCGGTATTGCGTTTCAGCCTGTCGGTTTGCGAACCGACTGCCGCCAATCTGCTCAAAGGAAACGTATGCGGCCGCGGCAGGCTTTCCAAAATACCTTTTTTGCCCACACTGTGCCAACGGTAGGCCAAAGCGCGCCAGTCGGTTTTACCGGCTTCGTCAGGCAGGATTAAATCCAGACGGTTTAAAACGGAATTCGCTTTTTTCAAAAAATTGGATAATTTCATTTCGGCTTTCTTTTTTCAGACGGCCTTTTGTGCCAATACACGCATCACGGTATCGACAACGGCTTGGGTTTGCGGATCGATTTCAATATTGATGAGATCGCCTTCTTTGCGGCTGCCAAACAGGGTACGCTCCAAAGTCTCCGGAATCAGGTGTACGCAAAATTCGCTGTCGCTGACTTCGCCTATGGTCAGGCTGCAACCGTCCAAACCGACAAAGCCTTTGGTCAGGATGTAGGGTTTGAGGTTTTCCGGCAGCTCAAACCAAACTGTACGGTTGAACTCGCTGGAGTCGATACGGGAAATTCGGGTGACCGCCATCACATGGCCGCTCATCACATGGCCGCCGATTTCATCGCCAAACCGCGCCGCGCGTTCCAAATTGACACTGTCGCCGACTTTCAAGCTGCCGAGATTGGTTTTGCGTAAGGTTTCGTCCATCAAATCAAAGCTGACTTTGTTGCCGTCGATTCGGGTAATGGTCAGGCAGCAGCCGTTGTTGGCGACAGAGGCGCCGGTGTGCAGATTGTCGGCGATTTCGGGGGGCAGCTCGACTGTGTGGGTACGAAAGTCGGGCGAAGGTTGGGCGATGTCTGTAATTTTGCCCATGCTTTGTACGATGCCTGTAAACATGATGTCTTCTTTCCGATGGTACGATAAGGCGGATATTGTAGCATTTTCCAGGCACAAAGGCCGTCTGAAAGCGGTGATGGCGATGGTTTGGGGTATAATCGGATTTTTATTTCCGCAGCCCGATCATGCTCAGCTACCGCCACGCCTTCCATGCCGGCAACCATGCCGATATGCTCAAGCACTTTACCCTCTTCCTCGTCCTCGAATATTTCAACCGCAAAGACAAGCCCTATTGGTATATCGATACGCATAGCGGTGCCGGTTTGTATGATTTGAGCGGTGATGAAGCGCAAAAAGTCGGCGAATACAAACAAGGCATTGCACTCTTGGAACAAGCTGACAAGCTGCCTGCCGAATTGGCCGAATTTGTGGGCCGTCTGAAACAAATACTGCCGCAAGACAACCTTTACTGCGGCTCGCCTTGGCTGGCACAGGCGCTCACGCGCGACAGCGACAAAATGCGCCTATTTGAGCTACACCCTGCCGATTTTGTCCATTTGCAAAACAATATGCGCGAAGTCCGTCCTGCGCGTAAAGTGCAGGTCAGCCAAGCGGACGGGTATCAAGGTTTGATTTCACTCTTGCCTCCTCCGCCGCGCCGCGCCGCCGTCTTGATTGATCCGCCCTACGAAGAAAAACAAGACTACCGCCGTGTCGTCCAAGTCTTGAAAGATGCCTTGAAACGCTTTGAAACCGGCTGCTACATGGTTTGGTATCCCTGCCTGAGCCGCGAAGAAAGCCGCAAACTGCCGGACGAACTCAAAAAAATCGCTCCCAATAATTATCTGCACGCCGAGCTTCATGTCCATACGCCGCGCAGCGACGGCTTCGGTATGCACGGCAGCGGCATGTTCGTCATCAATCCGCCCTATATGCTTGCCGAACAGCTGCAAAACAATCTGCCCGAACTTGCCAAAATTTTGGCGCAAGATGCCGGCGCGCATTATGTATTGGAAAGCAAAACGAAATAAACGCTGCCGTCTGAACGCATACCCAAGCGCTTCGATTTTGCCGCCATACCTGTTCAGACGGCCTTAACCCTTTATACTTAAGCCTTTTTCCACTACAATTCACAACATAAAAATTAACGGCCGTCCACTCATGAATATACGCACACCCCTAGCCTGCACGCTCCTGCTTTGCGCGTGCAGCGAATCAGCAAAAAACGAATTTAAAGAAGAATTTACCCAAAGTTTCCGCACCGAATTTGTCCGCTCGGCAACCGAAGCCTGCGTAGAAAAAGCCGCAGGAAAAAGCCCGTTTGATTCCGCGACCACTGAAAAAATCTGCCGCTGTATCGGCGAAAAAACAGTCGACCAAATCAATCCTGAAGAAGCGACATCGCTTTTGGGCGGCAGCGACTCCATGAGCGACGAGCTGAAAAAACGCATCAAAGACACCAGCATCGCCTGCACTAAAGAAGTTTTAGGCATGGCCGACAGCAAAACCAAATGAACACGCCGTTTTCAGACGGCCTGAAATTGAAAAATATTCGATTCAAACTTAGGAAAAGAGTGAAACCATGAAGACACTGAACCAATTCTTAGCCCAACACCTGCCCGAACACAAACTGCCGCAAGAGCTGGCGAGCGTACTGGAATCCGTAGCCGTCGCCTGTTTGGACATCAACGCAAAAGTCCGCCTCGGCGCGCTTTCCGGCGTTTTGGGCATGGCAGGTACCGGCAACATCCAAGGCGAAGACCAAAAGAAACTTGACGTCATCGCCAACAACATCATGATTGATGTTTTAAAAGCCAATGCCAACATCGCAGGTCTTGCCAGCGAAGAAGAAGACACCTATGTCGCCACACACGACAACGGCGGCTATTTGGTATTGTTTGATCCGCTGGACGGCTCTTCCAATATCGACGTCAACATCTCCGTCGGCACCATCTTCTCCATTTTGGCGAAACCAGAAGGCGCATTGACTACTGAGTCTTTCCTGCAAAAAGGCCGCGACCAAGTGGCCGCAGGTTATGTTTTATACGGTCCGCAAACCCAACTGGTACTGACTGTCGGTCACGGCGTATTCGTCTTCACTCTGGACGATGCCAACCAATTCCTGCTGACCAAAGAAAATCCGCGCGTTCCCGAATCCACTAAAGAATTTGCCATCAATATGTCTAACCAAAGACATTGGTTCGCCCCTGTTCAACAATACATTGACGAATTGCTGGCAGGCGAAACCGGCGTACGCGGCAAAAACTACAATATGCGCTGGGTAGCCAGCATGGTTGCCGAAATCCACCGCATCCTGATGCGCGGCGGCGTATTCATGTATCCGCAAGACAAACGCGATCCATCCAAACCGGGCAAACTGCGCCTGATGTACGAAGCCAACCCGATGAGCCTGATTATGGAACAAGCCGGCGGCGCATCAAACAACGCCATCGAAGCCATGCTCGACATCCAACCTACCGGCCTGCACCAACGCGTTGCCGTATTCATGGGCAGCCGCGAAGAAGTAGAATACGTTTATAATCTGCATCAAAAATAATCAGATGTATTGATTTCAAACCAAAAAAGGCCGTCTGAAATATGATTTTCAGACGGCCTTTTGTTAAAAAATAAAAGAAACGAAAGATTAAAAAGACAGACTCAAATCTGTCCTTTACTGTTTTCCATCTAACCTTTATTAGATTGCGCCGAACGAGCCAGCTCTTCCGCTGCTTTTTGCACCCTATCCGGCGTCAGCTTGTTCAAACAATCCGTATGCCCCAACGGACATTCACGTTTGAAACAAGGTGAACAATCCAAATTCAAGCTGACGATTTTTGCCTTTTGGCTGAGAGGCGGCGTATGGTCAGGGCTGGATGAGCCGTAAACCGCAACCAATTTCCGATCAAGCGCGGCCGCAAGATGCATCAGACCGCTGTCGTTGCACACGACCGTATCGGCGCAAGACAACAGATCAATCGCCTCCGGAAGATTGGTTTTGCCGCAAAGATTGGTACACAGGCCGTCTGAAAGTTGGTTGATTTCATCTGCAATATCGAAATCTTTTTGCGAACCAAACAGCCAAACCTGCCAACCCTCGGCCAAATATCGGCGGCCGAGTTCGGCAAAATGACGCGCAGGCCAACGCTTGGCCGGGCCATATTCCGCACCGGGACAAAATGCCAAAATCGGTTTATCCGTCGTCAAACCATGTTTTTCCAAAGCAGCTTGACGGCTTTCGGGATCAATCTTAAAACACGGATTATCGGAATGCCCGTTAAAATCTGCTTGGGTCGGATGCGCCAGCGCAGTATAGCGGTCGACCATCAAGGGCAACGCGGCCTTATCCAACTTGCGGATATCGTTCAACAAAAAATAGCGCGACTCGCCAACATAGCCCGTACGCTGCTTAATACCCGTAGCCAAGGCAATAATGGCGGATTTGAGCGAACCGGGCAAAACAATTACTTGATCATAGCCTTCTTTTCCCAATTCACGCCCGATACGCCAGCGTTTTTTCAATTCCAACGCACCATGTCCAAACGGATTTTCCATCACACGGTTGATTTCAGGCATACGCTCAAATACGGCCATCGACCATTTGGGTGCAAAAGCATCAATGGTGCAGCCGGGATGCAGCTCATGCAAACGACGATAAAGCGGTTGGGTCATGACACAGTCGCCAATCCAGCTTGGGGTAATAATCAGGATTTTTTTGGACATAATGGAATGTGTTTTTAATTTTAGCTTATTGTAATACGATTTTTAAAAGGCCATCTGAAACTCGGTTTAATCGCTCAGTTCAAAACGTACTAGTTGATACATGTCATTTCAGCGCGTGAAGCGTTTGTCTTCCCAATTTATCCGGCAAGTTCTGCAAATACCTAACCTGAAACACCAGACCAAACAGCGGCAAGTAATATTCTCTTCATTTTTAAAACCTTATAAAAACAGAAAGGCCGTCTGAAATATTTTCAGACGACCTTTTTATACTGGTTTAACGATGGTAGTTAGGCGCTTCTTTAGTGATTTGTACGTCGTGAACGTGAGATTCGCTCATACCGGCAGAAGTGATTTCCACAAATTCTGCTTTCTCGTGCATTTCAGCAATATTGGCGCAACCCAAATAACCCATGCTGGAGCGCAGGCCGCCAGTCAGCTGGTGGATGATGTTCACAATCGGGCCTTTGTAAGGAACGCGGCCTTCGATACCTTCAGGAACATATTTGTCTGTGCTGTCGGTTTTGTCTTGGAAGTAGCGGTCGGCAGAGCCTTGGCTCATCGCACCCAACGAACCCATGCCGCGGTAAGACTTGTAAGAGCGGCCTTGGTAGAGTTCGATTTCGCCCGGTGCTTCTTCCGTACCGGCAAACATACCGCCGAGCATGACGCTGTATGCACCTGCTGCCAGAGCTTTGGCAATATCGCCGGAGAAGCGGATACCGCCGTCGGCAATCAGGGGAACGCCTGTACCTTTCAAGGCTTCGGAAACATTGTGAATCGCAGTCAGCTGAGGCACGCCCACGCCGGCCACGATACGGGTCGTACAAATCGAGCCCGGGCCGATACCGACTTTAACAGCATCCGCGCCGGCAGCCACCAAATCCAAAGCGGCTTTAGCAGTAGCAATGTTGCCGCCGATGACTTGAATGTGCGGATAAGTTTCTTTTACCCAGCGCACGCGATCGATAACGCCTTGGCTATGACCGTGGGCAGTATCGACCACAATCACGTCCACGCCTGCTTCTACCAATGCTTTGACGCGCTCCTCGGTATCGCCGCCGGTACCCACTGCGGCACCAACGCGCAGACGGCCTTCGGCATCTTTGTTGGCATTAGGGAATTCGGTTGTTTTCAGAATATCTTTAACTGTAATCAGACCTTTGAGTTCGTCTTGGTCGTTCAACACCAAAACGCGCTCCACTTTGTGCGCGTGCATGATTTCGCGGGCTTCATCGATGCTGGTACCTTCAGGAACGGTAACCAAACGGTCGCGAGGGGTCATGATGGCAGAAACAGGCAGATCGACACGGTTTTCAAAACGCAGGTCGCGGTTGGTCACGATACCGACCACTTTGCCGTTTTCAACAACAGGCAGACCGGACATTTTGCGTTTGCGTTGTGCGCGCATTTCCAAAACTTCGCGGATCAATGCGGTCGGCGCAACGGTAACGGGATCTTTCACCACGCCGCTCTCATGGCGCTTCACTTTGGAAACGGCACGCGCTTGCAACTCCGGCGTCATGTTTTTATGGATAATGCCGATGCCGCCTTCTTGAGCCATAGAAATGGCCAGACGCGCTTCGGTAACAGTATCCATTGCAGCAGAAAGTAGAGGAAGGTTGAGCGTGATATCGCGGGTGAGTTTGGTTTGAAGTTTGACATCTCGAGGCAGCACGTTTGAGTGCGCTGGAACCAACAAAACGTCGTCGAAAGTATAGGCTTTTTCTACAATACGCATGATGCTCGGTCTTTCAGTTTGTGCAAGATGCACGGCATTATATCACACCGGCTTGATGCTAACATTGGCAATACATGTTTTAACGTTATTTTTTTACATGATTTGATCCGCAGTACAAAAATATGCCAACGCATTGCGGTTTCAAGTAAAATAGGTCGAATGAGAACATCATTTACATAAGGGAAACCCATGAAATCTTCCGTACTCAAAACCTGTCTGACAGCAGCCCTCCTCTCTTCCGCCGCCCTGACCGGCGCGGCCGAGGTTTACACTTGGAAAGGCACATCGGGCAACAGCTATTCCGATACACCAAACCGTCTGCAACCGAAGCGTTCCGGCGTGGTCAACATCCGCACGCACAACGTCAAACCTGCCGTTGCACCTGCTGTTGCGGCATCTGAGCCGGTTGCCGAGCAGCCCAACGAACAGGTCGCGGAACAAAACAAACAAATCGAAGAGCGCAATAAAAAAATCGAAGAGCAAAACCGCCAAAACAAGCTGGAAAACTGCAAAATCGCCAAAATCAACCGCCAAGTCGCCGAAAGCGCACGCTTGGCCAATCGCGACAGCCTGATTAAGCAATACCAAAACGACGTCAATAAATACTGCAATTAAGCTCTCAAATAACAATATCAAAAAGGCCGTCTGAAATTTAATTTCAGACGGCCTTTATTTTTCAGCCTATCAATAATATATCTGAACCAACAACAAGCCGATGGCTAAGCTGAATGCCATGCTCAACAGGCCTGGAATCATGAAACTGTGGTTGAAGATAAATTTGCCGATTTTGGTCGAGCCGGTTGTATCGAAGTCGATAGCGGCAATAATCGGACCGTAGTTCGGAATGAAGAAATAGCCGTTTACCGCAACAAATGTACCGATGATGATGGGCGCAGGAATCCCCAGTTTGATGGCGATTGGAAACAGCGTCGCCACTGTCGCGCCTTGGCTGTTGACCAATACCGACAAGACAAACAGGGCAAAGGCAAAGGTCCATGGTGCAGATTCAACCAAATGGCTGACGGTCGATTCCACTTCTGTTAAGTGGCCGTTCATCAAGGTATCGCCCAACCAAGCCACGCCAAATACCGCAATCACGGCACGCATACCGGCATGGAATACCGAACCTCGGGTAATCGCATCGCCATTGGGTTTACACGCCAAGATAATCAGTGCAGAAGCAGACAACATCACGATTTCAATCGTATGCGCCATGCCCATAGGCTTGATCGCGCCATCGTGTTCAAAAGCCGGACGCAGCTCAGGCAGCGCACCCATCACGACCACCAGCAATGCCGCAGTCAAGAAAATACCGACCGACAATTTGGCTTTCGGCGAAATGGCAACATCGGTTTGTTGTTCCTCCACATCGATATATTCTTTCACATAATTCGGATCTTGCAGCAAAGCCTGATAATGCGGATCATCTTTCAATTCTTTGCCCAGTTTGTTTACAAACACGCAAGCCAAACCGATACCCAAAATCGTGGACGGAACGGTAACTTTCAACACATCCGCCATCGTGATATGTTGCGGCTCAAGCATGGTGACGCAGGCAACAACCGCGGCGGCAATCGGGCTGGCGACAATCGCAAATTGGGAAGCGATAACCGCCATCGTCAAAGGACGGGAAGGACGGATGCCATTGCGGCGGCTGACTTCGGCAATCACGGGCAAGACCGAGTAAGCCACATGGCCCGTACCTGCCAACACGGTAAAGGTGTAAGTTACCGCCGGCGCAATAAAGGTGATGTATTTCGGATTGCGGTGCAACACGCGCGTGGCAATCTTAATCATATAGTCCAAACCGCCGCTGGCCTGCATTGCCGCCGCGGCAGACACTACCGCCATAATCATCAGCATCACATCAATCGGCGGGCTGGTCGGCTGCAGATGGAAACCAAAAGACAATACGGCCAAGCCGATACCGCCGAGCACGCCCAAACCAATACCGCCAACCTGCGCGCCAATCAGGATACACAGCAGTACAACGGCAAACTGGATAAAAAACATAGTTGACATAACAACTCCCAAAATCCGGCCTTCGCCGAAATAAAATTACAAACGGTTGGATTATAGAGTAAACCCTCTTCCCTAACCATACTTTACCTAATTATACATACTGATCTATATCAAATAAATAATATTCTCATTTAACCGCTAGGTTTTTAAAAACACAAAAAAGGCCGTCTGAAGATTTTCAGACGGCCTCTATGATTTAAAAAGATGATAAGGCTATTTTCCGGCTGCTTCTTCATCATTTATAAAATCCGATACGCCATGAACACAGCGGATTTTGCGTTCTGACAAAGTTGCCTCCAACAAGGCATCGTTTTGCGGCAAGGAATCGCGTTCTGCCTCATTGTGCCAGAGGTGGTACGCAATGCCGGCAAATTTCAAATTATGGCGTTTCATACCATTATGATAGCAACGGGCGACAAATTCGCTGTCTTCCCTGCCCCAACCGACAAAGCTATTGTCAAATCCATTGACGGCAAGCGCATCGCTGCGGAAAAAGCCCATATTGCAGGTTTTGATGCCTTTGTGTTTGCGGTTGCCTTCTCGTCCAGCCAATTTGGCCAAACAACGGCAGCGCAGGGCTGATAGCCGTTTTTCTATTCCCGAGCTGAACATAGACAAAGCAGGTAAATCGCCTTCGTCCAAAATATCCTGCGTTTTATCCTCAGTCAAAATCACGCGGGAACCCTGTATCAGACGGCCTTTGCGTGCAATCTTCAAATGATCGGCGATAAAAGACGGATCCAAGACCATATCGCCGTCAATCAACACAATATAATCGCTTTTCGCCTGCGCCAGTGCACGGTTGCGCGATTCGGCGGCACGAAAGCCTCTATCCGGCTGCCATGAATGTTTGACCGGAATACTTGCCCTTCGGCGGATAAAATCAACCACTTCGGCGGTTTCCTGCCTTGAGCCGTCATCCGCGACAATAATCTCATCCGGCAGACGGGTTTGCGATAAAGCCGATTTCAACACCAGCTCCAAAGCATCGGGGCGGTTGTAGGTGGTGATGATGAGGGAGACGGTTATCGTGCGGTTGCGCTCGTAGAGTTTGACATATTTGTAATACGAACCTTGTGCGTTGGAAACCGAAATCGTCAGGCCGTCTGCGCCATAGGCAAAGCCGCGCTTGAGCAGATAGTTCTTCACAAACGATACGCCGCCATGCAGCAAAGCCTTAAACGGCGAACTGTCTTTCTTGAAGCGATTTTCTTCCGCATACAGCGAGCTGTACTGCTGCATTTTCTGAATCAGCCCTTCGGCGTTTTCAAAAGAATAATGTTTCAGACGGCCATCAAGTTGTTTAATTTTGGCTTCCTGCGGCAACACCAAAGACTCATGCACCTGACGGTCGGAAAAACGGGTAAATTTGCGATGATAAAGGCGCGGAATAATATCCGGATACCAGCCGCAGCCTTTAATCAGTCTGCCGTGGTAATGGTTCAGACGGGAAAGCGAAAAAATATGTTCCTTCTCATTTTCCAAAACGGCCGCACGAATGGATTCGATTAATGCCTCATCCGCCACTTCATCGCTGTCTATGCTGAAAATCCAATCGTTTTGCGCCAGTCTGGCCGCCAGATTTTTCATCGGGCCAAACCCGATAAAGTCATGCTTGTAATAGCTGACATTGGAAAAGCCCTTGGCAATTTCAAAAGTACGGTCGGTCGAGCCGTTGTCCAACAGCAGGACTTCGTCAAAGTCTTTCAGTGCACTCAAAACTTCTGAAAGATAACGTTCTGAATTTTTTACCAACATGGCGGCGGTTGCCGGAATTGTGTGCATCATAAAAAGGCCGTCTGAAAAAGGAAGCTGTATTTTAACCGATATACCGCTACAATATGTCCTCCTTTTTTCAGACGGCCTGACTCATGCAGCTTATTCTTGCCCCCATGCAGGGGCTGGTGGACGATGTGATGCGCGACCTGTTGACGCGCATCGGCGGATTTGACGAATGCGTCAGCGAATTTGTCCGCATTACGCACACGGTCCACTCACGCGCCACTTGGCTTAAATATGTTCCCGAAATCGCCCATGCCAACCGCACGCCGGCCGGCACGCCCTGTACTGTCCAGCTTTTGGGCAGCGATGCGGAAAACATGGCCGTCAATGCTTTGGAAGCCGTGCGTTTCGGTGCGGACAAAATCGACCTCAACTTCGGCTGCCCCGCGCCGACGGTCAATAAACACAAAGGCGGTGCAGTCTTACTCAAAGAGCCCGACTTGATTTACCACATCGTCCGCACCCTGCGCCAACGCCTTCCGCAACACATTCCGCTGACTGCCAAGATGCGGCTCGGTTATGAAGATAAAAGTCTGGCATTGGAATGTGCTTCCGCGATTGAAAACGGCGGCGCATGTGCATTAACCGTCCATGCGCGCACCAAAGTCGAAGGCTACGAACCGCCGGCACATTGGGAATGGGTGCGCAAAATCCGCGATGCAGTCAGTATTCCCGTTACCGCCAACGGCGATGTGTTCAGCCTTCAAGACTATCTCGACATTAAAAGCGTCAGCGGCTGCGACAGCGTGATGCTCGGGCGCGGCGCGGTTATCCGCCCCGACTTGGCGCGGCAAATCAAGCAATATGAAAACGGTGAAACAGTGAAAGACACCGACTTTGCCGAAGTCTCCTCATGGATAGTCCAATTCTTCGACTTATGCCTTGCTAAAGAAGCCAACAACAAATATCCGGTTGCCCGTTTGAAACAATGGCTGGGCATGATGAAAAAAGAGTTTGAACAGGCGCAGGTATTGTTTGACCGTATCCGTGCCGTCAAAGAAGCGGATGAAGTAAAACAGATTCTGCTGTCATTTGAACAAGAGATGCATTCATGATTCAAAAAGGCCGTCTGAATTTCAGACGGCCTTTAATATGATTACTGACAGATATAATCAGCCAACAGTCTGCCTTTTTCTGCACTGGCTGCATTAGCCATATTCACCTGTCTGGTCTCAGGGCCATTCTTGGATTTCAGGGCTTCGCCATATTTTCTGGCAAACTCTTTATTGGCACTGGTCACTCTTGACTCAGTGGAATCCAATATAAACCCGTCTTGCTCATATTTACCTTGCGCAGTAATAATCAAGATATTTTCAGGCGAAGGATAATCCGGAAAATTAACATAGTTGGTAACCAGCTTGTAGGAAACGCCTTTGCCGTGTTTCATATCCTGACAGATGCCGTTAGGCGCGGTAAAGACTGCATGGCCGATACGGCCGTGGCCGAAATCGTAAAAATCGATTCTCTTCGCAGAAGCCAACAGTTTTCTATCGTTGCCGTCATTGATATTTAATGACTTGCCGTTTACCAAAAACAGGGTTGGCAACAAGGGGTTGCCATGAGAGGCTTCCAAATTATATGCTTCGCCCAACAGCTTGCCCTGACGATACACCGTCAAGACAGGCTTTTTCAGACCATTTTCCGGATTACCGGTTTTCTTAAAAGAAATCTTCTGAACCACATTGCCAAATTCATAATAAGGCCGCGACTGCACGCCTGTTTTCGTATCCTGCAGGGCGCTCCAGCTGCCGTCCGTCGTTTGGGCGCACGCAGTCAGAGCAACAAACAGAATACCCGATAGTAAAACTTTAGAATGTTTCATTCATAAACTCCTTCTCAAGTAAACAAAAGAACGGATGTGTGCCTTTACTGCCTAATTTTATTTCTTTATTAAAATTTTAGAACCATTGCACTAACTTAGCAAGGGATTAAAGAACAGGCCGTCTGAACATTCAGACGGCCTTGATTAAGCTCAAATTTTAAGAAGCCAAAACTCGGTGGAACAAAATCTCATTTTCCAAATGGATATGGTCTTTCAAATCATCCACCATCTCTTTGGCCAAAGTGTACAAACGGGTCCAGCTGCCACAAGCACCTTCGGGAAGCTCAAAATTATTGGTCAATTCTTCCAAACGCGCGATGGCTTGGTCGTGTTCTTCATGCTCGTGCATCATCACGCTGATGGGCATTGCCGCGCCGCGACCCACGCCCTGATTAATCATTGGGAACAACATGCGCTCCTCTTTCATCATGTGCATCAACAGCTCGTTTTGCATATAGGCCAACAAATCAGGAACTTCGGCAGGAAAAGTATCAGCATGAACCTGCGCCACTTTTTGCGCCAGCGGAACCAACTCTTCAAACTGGGCGCGGTGGACATTGTGGTAACGCTGCAAAATATGGTCAATGGTGGAATTGAAAGGCGCGGTTTCCCAAAGGGTAAAGTCGGTCATGGCTGTGTTCCTTTAAAGATTTATATTGGATGAATGTTAGATATAAGGATACACGCTACAAACGGCTTTGTATAGTTTTTTTAACTGCTTAATTAATTGATAATAAAAGTTATTTTCAAAATTAAAATACCAAACAGACCGTCTGAAACATAAGGCTGAAGTTTCAGACGGCCTGCCCTTTTCTTAAATAATCCAACGATATAAGGCAATCATCACCGGCATGGTTACTACACAAAGCAAGGTTGTCAGCCCATAAATCGCGCTGGCTTTTTGGGCATTTTTGCCGTAAACAACCGCCATTTGGGTAACCGTCGCAGCTGCAGGCGAAGTCGTTGCCAAAAAGCTGATTAAAACAACCGTATCCGCATGCGCATCATAATGGGCAAAACCGCAGACTTTGACGGCAAAAAGCAATAATACCGGAATCAAAATCAGCCTTAAAAAAGCAACAAGATAAAGCCTTGACGTCCACATAATCGAGCGCAACGGCAGAGAAGCCAAAAGCATGCCCGCCACCAACATAGCAACCGGGCCAATCATACTGCCCACCGTCGCCAAAGTATTATCGACAATATGCGGCAGCTTGATTTGAAAGACAAACATCAGCAGCCCGACCAACATGGATAAAATGTTGATATTGGTAAAAATGGTTTTCCAAGCCACATTGCCTCGGCCGCAAATCAACAGGCGCAGATGCGTCCAAAACAAAAACGTCTGCACCATGATAAAACCGCTGGTGTAAATCACCCATTCCGCACCAAAGACCGACATTACCAAAGGGATAATCAGGTTGCCCGAATTGCTGTACACCGTTGCCGCGTGTTCGAGCGCATCGAGTTTGAACAAGTGTTTAAACAACCTGCCCAAAACAATCAACACCACATGGAAAAACACCGCCAGCATGACGGAAAGCTTCAGCCCTTCGATAATCTGCGGCGTATTGTCCATCTGAAAGGCATGAATCATGACGGACGGGCTGATCAAGTAAAGCGCGATGACCGAGAGCGTATAGCTGTTTTCCGATTTCAACAGCCCTGCCTTCACCAAGGCCACGCCCATCAAAACAATCAGCGTCAGCTCGGTAATTTTTCCGGCAAGCAGGAAAGAGGTTTCCATAATAAAAAAAACGGCAAAAACGTTGATTTTACGCTTCTACCGCTTCGCATGCCAAATTCAGACGGCCTCAACATTCAAGGCCATCTGAAATTCTCTACCACAGATAGGTTACGCTGGCTCCACCGCCTGCACCACCCTTAGATGCGCTAACAGCCGAACCTTTCACCAGCCATTTGCCGCTGGCGGATACTTTCGATACTCCGACAGCAAAACCGGCCTTTCCGCGCCAAACGCCGCTGCCAATGGATACCGCACCCTGTCCCGGCTGATAAGCTTGTCCCAGATTACCCACCGCAATCGCAGCGGCAGAGCCGGCATCCGCACGGTCTTCCAGTTTTTTCATTTCTACGCGTGTTTCAGCTCGTATCTGATTGATTTGAGCAGCCACCATCGACTCTTTTTGCTGACTGTCAGCCTGCCATCTTTCCGCAAGCCTTTTGACCTGAGCCACATTTACCGCATCCGTATCCTGAGTACCGGCAGCCACATGGGTAATTTGACGGCTGTCTTTTTCATTGCCAACCGAAACCGCGCCCAATGTCGATTTCCATGTCGTGTCTTCAGATTGACTTACCGACTGTGTCGCAAAATCATAGCCTGCCTGCCCTGCAGCTAAATCCGCAATGCTTTGCGCACCCAGAGCCACCGCTTTCTCGGCTTTACCTTTGGCTTGGAAACCGAGTGCCAAAGATTTCTCTTCCAAAGCCGATGCGCCACCGCCAACTGCCGTACCACCTTCTTTACGCACACTGGAGCTGGTGCCGACAGCCAGACCGTTCAAGGCTGTAGCGGAAGACTCGACACCCAAAGCTACACTGTTTACGGCATTCGATACCGCACGCGTACCGACCGCCACTGCTTGATAACCTTCTGCTTCAGCAGCCGATGCCAGCGCAAGTGATTGAGTTCCACGTGCTTTAGCTCGATCACCTAAGGCCGTCGCGCTGAGCGCATCCGCCTCACTATCTCTGCCGATAGCTACTGCATCAATATTACTTGCCTGAGCGCCATTACCTACTGCAACGGCACGCAAAGCCGAAGCCTTGGACAGCAGACCGACTGCAACGGATTGACCGCCAGAAGCAGCCGCTGCGCCACCGACTGCTACATCATTTGTTCCCTTGGCATGGGCCCGAAAGCCAACCGCCACCGACCGCAATGCCTCAGCTTTGGATTCGCCACCCAAAGCAGTTGCGCTCAAACCGGAAGCGGCAGAATCATAACCCAAAGCAGCCGCCTTATAGCCACCTGCTTTAGCCTTGTCGCCAACTGCAGCGGCATTTTCGCCCGATACGGATTCTTTACCGACAGCCAAAGAACCCGTCTTGTGCATGGTTCCGGCAACAATAACTCCATCCGCATACGCAGTACCGGAAAAAAGCGCTAAAGCCAAACACAAAGGACTGAGCGATACATTCAGTTTCATCTTTATATTCTCCATTTTTGAATATTAAAAATATCTCGTTCAATCGTATTAATACTTTTGAACTAGTTATATTGTATATATTTTTATTCTCATATTAAATAGTTTGGATAGATATTTTGATTTGTGTCATAAATTTCAAACATCCTGGCAAATGTTCCTGGCCATCTTTCTAAACAACCATCAGTTTCAGACGGCCTGAAGCCTTTTTCCAACAACCCGACATAATTTGCCCTACCGCAAAGCAAATCAATATAAATCTGTCCGTATATCCGCTATAATCAGCCATTTTCTTCAAACAGGAAACATCATGTCCCCCAGCCGTTTCAATCAAACGGGCCCCAAAATCGGCCTGAGCGTACGCCTTGCAGAAACCCAAGCTGAAATCGAAGCCGCCCAAAGATTGCGCTATCAGGTTTTTGCCCAAGAATTGGGTGCGGAAATCGAAAGCGATGACGGCCGCGATGTCGATCCTTATGATGAGCATTGCCACCACTTGCTCGCGTTTGACGATGCAACCGGCGAGGTAATCGGCTGTTACCGCCTGATTACCGAAGAAACCGCAAAAAAAGTCGGCGGCTGGTACAGCGAGCATGAATTCGACCTTGAACCTTTGAAAGATATCCTGCCGCAAACCGTCGAACTCGGCCGTGCCTGCACCCACCCGGACTACCGCAACGGCGGCTTGGTCATGCTGTTATGGACCGGTTTGGTCAAATTCATGAAAGACGAAAACCTGCGCTTTATGATTGGTTGCGGCAGTATCGAAATGCGCGACGGCGGCAACGATGCGGCCGGCCTGTATCATACTTTGAAAGACAAATACCTTGCTCCGGCACAATGGCGCGTCAAACCGCTCAACCCGCTCAAATGGGACAGCATCACGCCGTCTGAAAATCCGCCTGTGCCCGCCCTGATCAAAGGCTATCTCAAAGCAGGCGCGTGGTTCTGTGGCGAGCCTTGCGTCGATGAAGCATTCAACTGCGCAGATGTGCTGATCATGATGGACATCAGCCACCTTTCCGACCGCTACTTGCAGCGTTTTGCCCCTAAAACCGATTCATAATAAAAGGCCGTCTGAAACTTCAGACGGCCTGCCTAATCTTTATAAAAAAAACACACACAATGACTGCCAAAATCCGTTTTATCTTCCGTCTTCTCTGCATTGCCGGCTGCCTTTTGTACGGCATGGCCGAAATGTTTTTTCTGTTTCCCTTTTACAGCAGCAAACGCAAACTGCGCGCGATCCAATTATGGTCGCTGCGCGTGCTCGCTTCCTGCGGCATGAAACTGCAAACTTTCGGCACGCCGCCGCAAGAAGGCCGCGGCCAGATGCTTATCAGCAACCATATTTCATGGTTGGACATTATGGCGGTCAACGGTGCTTTCCCCGGCCGTTTTGTGGCTAAAGACGATGTGGCCAAATGGCCGGTGGTCGGTTATCTCGCCACGCAAGCGCAAACGGTTTACGTCTCGCGCAACCGAGGCATCAAAGGCAATTCCGCCAAAATTGCAGGTGTGACCGAAGCACTGAAAAACGGCGATACCGTCACCATTTTCCCCGAAGGCACCAGTACCGAAGGCCGTGAAATCCTGCCGTTCAAACCCAGCTTTTTTCAGACGGCCTATGATGCAGGCGTACCGATTATTCCGGCACTCTGCCGCTATCCGAATCCGGACGGCAGCAGCCCCAATCCGCACACTGCCTACTACGGCGACATCAGCCTCTGGCAATCCATCTGCATGGTCATCAGCCAGCCTTCCAGCACGGTCGAGCTGCATTTCCTCGATCCGATTGAAGCGGGAGAAGACCGCTACGCTACCGCGCTTCAAGTACACGCCCTGTTGAGCGAAAAGCAAAAACAGTTGGGCTGATCAAAAAAGGCCGTCTGAATGTTCAGACGGCCTTTTCCATTATCTTATGTCTTAAGATGAATATTGAACCGAATCGCTACCGCTTTTCTTTTGAATAAATTCAATTTTGTAGCCGTCCGGATCTTCGACAAACGCAATCACAGTCGTGCCGTGTTTCATCGGGCCGGCTTCGCGTACCACTTTACCGCCCATTTCTTTGACACGTTCGCACGCGGCGTAAGCATCATCAACTTCAATCGCGATGTGGCCGTAAGCATCGCCCAAGTCGTAAGACTCGGTATCCCAGTTGTGGGTCAGTTCCAAAACAGTATGGTCCGCCTCATCGCCATAACCGACAAAAGCCAAAGTAAAACGGCCTTCAGGATAATCGCGGCGGCGCAGCAGTTGCATGTTCAATACGTTTTGATAGAAATCCAAAGAGCGTTCGAGATTGCCGACACGCAGCATAGTATGAAGCAAGCGCATGATTTTGTTCCTTTCTGAATTATGTTTGGTCATGGATTATAACACATCGGGCATTTGCCCCCTCATCTTAGAAAATGCCGATACATACACCGTGTAGAAATGAAGCGTATCCTCTATCGCCAGTTGAATTTCATGTATTAACAAGCACACCGACTGACTAAATTGCTATAATCGCCACACTTACAACACAACACTTCAAACCGTCATGAAAACCTTTGTTCTTCCAGATACCCGCCCTTATCCGCAGAGCCCTATCAAAAACTACCTTCTGCTCAATGCCTATCAGCTGGCGCACAACTCCTCCTCCGCATCACGCAAGCTCTCGGCCGGCCAACTGCAAACCGAAATCCGCACCATGCTCAGCCAAAACCATTACATCAACCTTTCATTGGCAATGACCATGGCCCCCGATGTCGGCACTTACACCAGCCTGATTCAAAGCGTGGGCGAAGTCCTGAAGGCAGAAAACGATAACGAAGCCCAATGGTTTGCCCTGCCTGTCGTTTTGGTCGCCGGTTGCAAAAAAGAACAAACCCTGCCGCTCACTCTGCCTACCGAAACCCTCTTCGCCTGCCTGCAAAACTACCCCAACCTGCGCACCCTCACGCAAAACACGCAATGGCTGCCTTACCTCGTCCAATCTACCGACTTGAGCAGCGTTACCCCGGGCGAGTGGTTCCAAGCCAAGCAAAACGATGAAGCAGCAGGCGCATTCCTGCAAAAGTTTGAATACAAACCATTGACGCTGCCCGAAGGTCAATCCGTCCATGTTGTTTACGCGCTGGGCTACGGCAATAAAGACATTCAGACGGCCTTAGGTCTCAACCTGCAACAGGCGGGCCTGCCATTGATGCAGGTTTGGCAAGAACATCTCGCCCTCGACGGCGTTACCCTCTTTACCAACCCGCTCTCGCCCAATACGCCGCTTGACGCGCTTACCGACGGCAGCCACACCCGCCAACGCATGGCCATGGACGTTTTTGCCACCAACGCCATCCGCGCCATCCGTATGCAAAGCCCGCGCGTCGGCGTTGTTGCCGCAGCGAAAGCGGACGGCAAGCTCCAGTTCAGCTTCAACGCGACCGACAGCGCGTTTGAAATCGTTCCACAGACCTTCACTTGGGAGCTGGCCTCAACCGACAATATCGCCATCGTTCAGCAAAACTTCCTCGACCTGATGGCCGAATGCCGAATCGAGCACCTCTACCTGCTGCACAACCCACTGGGCGAAAACGAGAACATCCCTACTTATGCCCAAGCGTTGAAACTGGAAGGCCATAATCCTTTCTTCAGCAATGTAAACTAAATTGAAAATGCAACACGCCAAGGCCGTCTGAAAACGGTTTAGCGTGTTGCATTGATTTTCAAACCTTACCGCTCATTTTCACGCATATGAAAACCCACAAAATCCTTTTCGTCTGCCTCGGCAACATCTGCCGCTCCCCCATGGCCGAATACGTCCTGCGCCACCGCGCCCGCGAAGCAGGCATGGGCAATGCCGTCATTACTGCCAGCGCAGGCACATCAGGTTGGCACGACGGAGAAGACATGCACGAAGGCACGCGCCGCGCGCTCAAGCAACACGGCATCGACCCGTCAGGCTTTACCAGCAGCAAAATCAAACCCAGCGATGCCGAGCATTTCGACTACATCATCGTGATGGACGACAACAACCTCAGAGAAACTGAAAAGCAGCTCGGTTTCCACCCCGGCAAAATCTTCAAACTGACCGACCTTATCCCCGATTCAGGTTACAACCACGTTCCCGATCCGTGGTACACAGGCGACTTTGACGAAACCTACCGTCTGGTCGATGCCGGCAGTTTGGCCTTGTTGGAAAAATTGAAACAGGCTTAAACCGGCTTGAACAATAAAAGGCCGTCTGAACAGGTATCTCAAAAGCCATGCTTTCGTGATTACCTGTTCAGACGGCCTTTATCTATGACCGCAATCAACCTACGCGATAAAACGCCAGACTGCCCAATAAATTCGGCAGATGTTTGACCTGTCGGTTGCCCGTCATGACCGCACGCTCAAGCACACGGATTTTATTTTTGGCACACAATAAATCGAAGTCTTTGAGGGTACACCAATGGATATTGGGCGTATCGTACCAATGATACGGCATCCGCTCGGAAACCGGCATATGGCCGCCAACGGCGATTTGAAAACGGTTGCGCCAGTAGCCGAAATTAGGGAAGCTGACAATAGCCTGCTTGGCCACGCGCATCAGGCAGCGCAGGATTTTTTCCGTGTTCTGCATCGCCTGAATGGTTTGGCTCAAGACAATCACATCAAAACTTTGATCACCAAAAGCCACCAAACCTTCTTCCAAATCGGCTTGAATGACGTTCACACCGCGGGATATAGCAGCAATCACGCTGTCGGTATCGATTTCAACGCCGTAGCCGGTGCAATTTTTATGTTCCACCAACGCGGCCAACAACTCGCCGTCGCCGCAGCCTAAATCGAGTACGCGGCTGCCTTCGGGTATCCAATCGTAAATGAGTTGCAAATCGTCGCGCAGATTCATTTTTGGCAGTCCTTGTAAACGTTGTTCATATAAGCGGCAACAGCGCGGATATAGGCTTCGTCCTCCATCAAGAAGGCATCGTGTCCATGATTGGATTTGACTTCAATGTACTGCACAGATTTTTGTGCGGCGATTAATGCCTTGACCAATTCATGCGAACGTTGCGGCGAGAAGCGCCAGTCAGTGCTAAAGCTGGCAACAAAAAATTTGGCCTGCACATTCTCCACGGCGCGCGTGAGGTTGTGGCCGTAATCGGCGGCCGGGTCAAAATAGTCGAGTGCCTTGGTCATCAGCAGATAAGTGTTGGCATCAAAACGGCCGACAAACTTGTCGCCTTGATAGCGAAGATAAGATTCCACTTCAAATTCAACGCCGTAGCCATACTGATAGCCGTCTGATTTTAAATCGCGGCCGAATTTTTTACCCAAGCCGTCTTCGGCAAGATAGGTAATGTGCCCCATCATGCGCGCGATACGCAAACCGCGTGAAGGAACGGTATGATGGCTGCGGTAATTGCCTTCATGGAAATCGGGGTCGGTCAAAATAGCCTGACGGGCAACATCGTTAAACGCGATGTTTTGAGTGGAAAGTTTAGGCGCAGAAGCGATGACGAGCGCGTGGGCAACGCGTTCAGGCAAAGAAATCGTCCATTGCAATGCCTGCATACCGCCCAAGCTGCCGCCGACAATGGCCGCCCATTTTTGAATGCCGAGATAATCGGCAAGCATAGATTGGGACTTCACCCAGTCTTTGACGGTTACAACCGGAAAATCTGCGCCATATTCGTGGCCGGTTTCAGGATTTTCAGACAGAGGGCCGGTACTGCCGTCGCAGCCGCCCAAGTTGTTCAAACCGACAACAAAAAAGCGTTCGGTATCGATGGGTTTGCCGGGGCCGACCATATTGTCCCACCAGCCGGCGTATTTATCCTCCGCACTGTGCTTGCCGGCAACGTGATGATTGCCTGAGAGGGCGTGGCAGATAAGGACGGCATTACTTTTGTCGGCATTGAGTGTGCCGTAGGTTTCAATCATCAGGTCGAAACGGGGTAAGGTTTTGCCGTTTTCCAGAGCAAGCGGTGTGTCAAACGGGATTTTCTGGGGCGTTACAATGCCCACTGAGGCATTTGTTGTCATTTGTAATTTCCAAGTGAAGCGGCAAAAGGGGTATTATAACGTTTCGTTTTTATTTTGTGCATGAGGCTTCAGACGGCCTGCCCTAATTAAAGGCAATATTTTTGGGAGAATGTGGAATGATAGGCAGGCTTTTGCGATTTTTTTTCTTTTGCGCCATAGCGGCATTGATTGTGAACCGTTTGTTCAGCCGCAAACAAAAGCGCACCATTCGGGAAATCGCCAAAATCAGCGCGTGGGTATTACTGGGCGCGGCGGCTGCTACGCTGTTTTGGTATCTGATGATGCTGTTTTTCAAGCATATTCCTAATTCTTATTGAAATAAAATATAAAAGGCCGTCTGAAAACCTTAATCCAGCGTTTTCAGACGGCCTTTTGATGTTCAAACTTAAAACAGCTCTTCCGGAATCTTGCAAACCGGAATCGGATTGACTTTATGCTGCATGGCTGTGTGCAATCGGGTATAGATTGCCAAAACTTCGCGCTGTCTGCCTTCAAAATCTTCAGGCTTGTGGCTGTCGTACACGCTCATCGCCCATTCGAGTTCGGGATAAGATGCGCCCATTTGTTCTTCATCGGTACGCTCGGTATCCCAAAGTCCGTCCGTCGGTACGGCTTTTTGAATGTCTTCCGATACGTCCAGTTCGGCTGCCAGCGCGTACACTTGAGTTTTGGTCAAATCGGCAATCGGGCTGATGTCCACGCCGCCGTCGCCGTATTTGGTGAAGAAACCGACACCGAAATCTTCAATTTTGTTGCCCGTCCCCGCCACCAGCAAACCATGCAGCTGGCCGTAATAATAAAGCGTCGTCATGCGCAGGCGGCTGCGTGCATTGGCAAGTGCCAGCTGTTTGTTGGGAAATTCGGTTTCGCTGACATCAACGGTATCGGCAAACGTATCGAACGTTTGGGTCAAATCGATGCTTTGCGCTTTTACATTGGGATAACGCTGTTTCAGACGGCCCATGTGTTCTTGCGCGCGGTTGACTTGGTCGGATTTCTGACGAATCGGCATTTCCAACAACAAAACCGACAAACCGGTTTGTGCGACAAGTGTGGAAACCACGGCAGAATCGATGCCGCCGGATACGCCGACGACAAAACCTTTGGCACGCGCCTGCTCGGCGTAATCTTTGAGCCATTGAACAATATGGCGGATGATGGCTTGGGTTTGCATAGGGATAAATGTTCGCTTCAAATAAAACGAATGATAGCCTGATTTGCACTTGTCTGAAAGACGACAGGGTATAATGCCCTTTTTATTTCTTGCATACACACCATGTCCAAACCCATCCTTCTGCGCTGGCTCGTTGTCTGCCTGATTCCGCTCGCCACCCTTTTGTGGTTTACCCTCAACCCACCCGAAGACAAAACGCAACACCTCATCAACGGCATCATCCTTGCCTGCGAGGCCACGTTCCTATTCAAATTCGTCCTCTTTGACGTCATCAAACACCACCTCAAACAAGAGCCTGAATTGAAACGGCAAAGCATTTGGATGTTTATCCCGATTGTTTTGCTGATTGTTTATTTGTTCCACTATTTCGGCGCATTCTGATGTTTTCAGACGGCCTTGGGCATATTTTTCCATGAACACCACCCCACCTTATACCTGCTGGATTTTCTGCAACGTCATCGACAACTTCGGCGACATCGGCGTTTCATGGCGACTGGCGCGTGTTTTGCAACGCGAACTCGGCTGGCAAGTGCATTTATGGACAGACGACTTCCCGTCCCTTCAGGCACTTTGCCCTGATTTGGCGTCGATTCCCAATATCCATCAAGGCATCGGCATTCACGCCTGGCAAGCCGACCATGCCGAAGATACCGATACAGCCCCTACCCCCGACATTGTCATCGAAACCTTCGCCTGCGAACTGCCCGACAACGTTCAATCCATCATCCGCCGACACCGACCGCTTTGGCTCAACTGGGAATACCTCAGCGCGGAAGACAGCAACGAGAGGCTGCACTTAATGCCCTCGCCCCAAGCCGGCGGCATACAGAAATACTTTTGGTTTATGGGTTTCAGCGAAAAAAGCGGCGGCCTGCTGCGCGAACGCAATTACGCCGAATTTGCCCGCTTTGATACGGAAACCTTACGCCGACAACTCAAACTTCCCGCAAAAAACACGCTCGAATGGCTGCTTTTCGGCTATCAAAGCGATATTTGGGCAAAATGGCTGACCATGTGGCAACAGGCCGGCCAACCCATTACCTTGCTGCTTGCAGGTACACAAATCATCGCCAGCCTGAAAAACAGCGGCCTAGTGCCGCAAAACACCATGCTTGAAGACGGCGATGTATATCAGAGCGAACACATTACCCTGATCAAAATCCCTTTTGTCCCCCAACAGGATTTCGACAAACTGCTCAACCTTGCCGACGGCGCCGTCATACGCGGCGAAGACAGCTTTGTTCGCGCCCAGCTTACCGGAAAGCCTTTCTTTTGGCACATCTATCCGCAAGAAGAAAATATCCATCTCGACAAGCTGCACGCTTTTTGGGATAAAGCGCATCAGGTTTATCCGGATGTTGTCGCCACGGCACACCGCCTCCTTTCCGACGAACTCAACAACGGCGAAGCACTCAGCGACAGCCAGCGCCTGCAAGCATGGCAAACCCTGACGGCACACCAAAATGAATGGCGCCAAAGCGCGGCAAAATGGCGGGACGGACTTTTTGCCCAAAAAAGTGCCGTTGAAAAACTTGCCGCCTTTATTTCAAAGCACAAAAAAATACGCTAAAATAGCGCGTTTTATTACAACCGATTTGATTGGAAAACTACAATGAAAACAGCACAAGAACTGCGCGCCGGCAACGTATTCATGGTTGGCAACGACCCTATGGTTGTTCAAAAAACCGAATATATCAAAGGCGGTCGCTCTTCCGCCAAAGTCAGCATGAAACTGAAAAACCTGCTGACCGGTGCCGCTTCTGAAACCATTTACAAAGCCGACGACAAATTCGACGTCGTTATCCTGTCCCGCAAAAACTGTACTTACAGCTACTTTGCCGACCCAATGTACGTCTTCATGGACGAAGAATTCAACCAATACGAAATCGAAGCTGACAACATCGGCGACGCGTTGAAATTCATCGTTGACGGCATGGAAGATGTATGCGAAGTTACTTTCTACGAAGGCAACCCAATCTCCGTAGAATTGCCTACCATCATCGTTCGCGAAGTTGAATACACCGAGCCTGCCGTTAAAGGCGATACCTCCGGTAAAGTGATGAAAACCGCGCGTCTGGTCGGTGGCACCGAAATCCAAGTGATGTCTTACATCGAAAACGGCGACAAAGTCGAAATCGATACCCGTACCGGCGAATTCCGCAAACGTGCTTAATCAGCCCGTAACACAAAAAGGCCGTCTGAATATTCAGACGGCCTTTTTCTCAATCTACCTTATTGTTTCTTCAAGCCCTTGGCTTCGACAGTCGCAATCGTACCGTCAATGCCTTTGCTCTTAATCAGCTCGCCAAATTGGTTGCGGTATACCGTTACCAAGCTGGTACCGTCCACGCGGATGTTGTAAATCTTATACGCACCGCCGCTTTGATAAAGCTGATAGGCTACTTCATACTTGGTGCCTTTTTTGGTTTGAATTTCCGAGAAAACGTCAAACTTATTGCCGTTTGCCGTCATCTTCGGCAACAAGCGCACATTCGCATCCGCCGCACCAATCAGTGCAGAGTGCGAGTACATCGCAATCACCATATCTTTGAATGCACGGATAAAATCGGTTTTCTGTTTGGCAGAAAATTCACGCCATGGCGCGCCGACAGCCAAAGCCGAAATACGTTCATAATCCAGATAACGGTTGGCATACTGCTCAACCTGTTTCACACGTTGAGCTTCTGTCAAAGAAGTATTGCGTGCAATTTTCAACACAGCATCAATATTCTGCTGCATCTGCTTTTGCGCCGGATGCGTTTCCGCCGCCACATAAGGCGCGGCAATCACCATCGGTGCGGCCACAATCAAAGTCTGAAGAAAACGGTTCATGACGATATCCATCCAAAATAAAACCGCATTGTAAAAACAATCTATTCCAAAAAACTTAATTCTTTGTAAAAGCTGACATGAGCAATGAAAAATCCTGCAATCAAATTTCAGACGGCCCGATAAAAATAAGATAACATGTGAACGCTATTTTAAAAGGAAAAAGCCATGCCTTACGTCAACATCAAAGTAACCGGCGGCAGCGAAGCCCCGAGTGCGGAGCAAAAAGCCGAATTAATCCGCGGCGTCACCGAATTACTCTCACGCGTTCTCAACAAAAATCCCGAGACAACCGTCGTCGTCATCGACGAAATCGATATGGACAACTGGGGCATAGGCGGCAAAAGCGTGACGGTTCGCCGTTCCGAAGCGCGCAATAAGTAAGCTTTGGCCGTCTGAAGCTCTTTTAATTTACCCACAAAAAGAGTACATTTATCCCATTGTTAACAATTTTACGGAACACACATCATGGAGAAATTCCCTAAATCATCCAAACTGGATCACGTTTGCTACGATATTCGCGGCCCAGTTCACAAAAAAGCCCTGCAACTGGAAGAAGAAGGCAACAAAATCCTCAAGCTCAATATCGGCAATCCGGCTCCGTTCGGCTTTGAAGCGCCTGATGAAATCTTGGTTGACGTCATCCGCAACCTGCCGACTTCTCAAGGCTATTGCGACTCCAAAGGCCTTTATTCAGCACGTAAAGCCATCGTCCACTACTACCAAACCAAAGGTCTGCTCGACGTTACCGTCAACGACGTTTACATCGGCAACGGCGTCTCCGAATTGATTACCATGTCCATGCAGGCGCTGCTCAACGACGGCGACGAAATTCTGATTCCCGCACCGGACTATCCTTTGTGGACCGCCGCCGCAACACTGGCAGGCGGTACCGTCCGCCATTATCTATGCGATGAAGAAAATAACTGGTTCCCCAACCTGGCCGACATGGAAGCAAAAATTACGCCTAAAACTAAAGCCATCGTCGTCATCAACCCCAACAACCCGACAGGCGCGGTGTACAGCAAAGAAATCCTGCTCGAAATCGCCGAATTAGCGCGCAAACACGGCCTGATTATTTTTGCCGACGAAATTTACGACAAAATCCTCTACGACGACGCCGTACACCATCACATTGCCGCCCTCGCCCCCGACTTGCTGACCATTACGTTTAACGGCCTCTCCAAAGCCTACCGCGTGGCCGGTTTCCGCCAAGGCTGGATGGTGCTCAACGGTCCGAAACATCATGCCAAGGGCTATATCGAAGGTCTCGACATGCTCTCCTCCATGCGTCTGTGTGCCAATACGCCGATGCAACATGCCATTCAGACGGCATTGGGCGGCTATCAAAGCATCAACGAATTTATCCTGCCCGGCGGCCGCCTGTTGGAACAACGCAATAAGGCATGGGAGCTGATCAACCAAATCCCCGGTGTTTCCTGCGTCAAACCGATGGGCGCGATGTATATGTTCCCCAAAATCGATACCGAAATGTACGGCATTCATGACGACATGAAATTCGTCTACGATTTGCTCGTGCGTGAAAAAGTCTTGTTCGTCCAAGGCACAGGCTTTAACTGGATACGCCCCGACCACTTCCGTATCGTTACCCTGCCGCCCGTTCATCAAATCGAAGAAGCCATGGACAAACTCAAACGCTTCTTGCAAAACTACCATCAATAAACCTAAACAAAGAGGCCGTCTGAAAAAGCAAACCGCTGTTCAAACGGCCTTTTTAATCAAACAGCAACTTGGCAAAGCCTGCTGACATGCGTATAATCGACTATTCCTATCTGGGGGCGATCTTGGTTTCGACGGGGGTTGCAAAGCAGATGCGGGCATACCGGGGTCTCAGATTTCCCGTAAAACACTGAACTTAAATAGTCGCAAACGACGAAACTTACGCACTGGCCGCTTAAGGCCTGCCGTTGCAGCAGTTGGTCAATGGGCTGTGTAGCGCAAGCTACCGCAACGTCATTCTACATTGACTGGTTTTCTGTCGGGTTACTTGGCAGGAAACGAGATTTAAGGTAACTGGTTCTCTGAAGGCCTGTTGGTCGGCATGATGGGGACGAGATTCTAAATAGACACAACTAAGTATGTAGAACGCTCTGTAGAGGACTTTCGGACGGGGGTTCGATTCCCCCCGCCTCCACCAGATTTAAAGCGCAAACTTTTGATATAAAAAGGTTTGCGCTTTTTTATAAACTTAAACAGGCCGTCTGAAACTTTTCAGACGGCCTGTTTTTATATCAAATATCTGATTGAAAAAACTTTTTCTTTCGATACATTACCAATAGTGCTTTAAAAAATTTCAGCCTTACATTTTTCTATCTGATTTCATATTCATTTTACGATTCGGCCTAACCGTTACACTCAATGGCAGATGATCTGACAAATGCTGCCAGTCTTTACTGTTGTGGATTTCAGAATCGATGACATCAAGATTGCGCGTGTAAATGCGGTCGAGGCTGAGGATGGGCAGGCGCGAAGGGAAAGTTTTGGGGCGTTTGCCTGTATTATCGACGAATACTTCGTTCAAATCTAATGCCCTGCCCAGCTCACGCGCTGATTTCTGCCGCCAGTCATTGAAATCGCCGGCGATAATCAACGGGCTTTCCGGACGAATATATCGGCCAACGTAATCGCTGATGGTGCGGTATTGTTTAAGGCGGTCCGGCTCGCGCAGATTGAGGTGGACGCACAAACACACCAGCGGATCTTCCCAACCTTCAGGCACGACTTCGCAATGCAACAGGCCGCGTTGTTCGAGTTTGTTGACGCTGATGTTGAGGTTGTTTTCCGTTTTCAGCGGTAGGCGGCTGAGAATGGCGTTGCCGTGGTGTCGTTTGGGATAGACGGCATTTTTACCGTAGCTGCGATGATAATCGAGACTGTCGCCGATGATGTCGTAATGCGGCGCATCGGGAAAGTCGGTACGGCGGCTTCTGTTGAGATGTTGTCCTTGGACTTCTTGTAAAAACAAAACGTCCGAACCCAATGCACCCAGCGCGTCAGCCATACGGTTGACCTGCACTTTGCGGTTGAGTGCGGACATGCCTTTGTGCATATTGTAGGAAGTAATGGTAACTGGACGGGGAGACATGATGTGTGATGAAGCGGTTTATTTGTTTTAGTATAGCACCGGAGCGTGTGGTTTTACGGCAATTTTGGTTATACTTGTTTAACGAATAAAACGGCGTTTTGACAGGGAATTTCCCAATCAAAACGCCTTCTGTTTTTCAGACGGCCTTGCGTCCGAATCAGTTGTTAATTACTTCAACATTGGTTTCAAAAGTAACGGTGTGTTGATATTTAGATGCAGTTTTGCGTTTCGGATAAGGATATTTGGAAACGCTTTTCACTGCGCGTTCGTCCATTTCAGGATTGCCGCTGGATTGAATGATATTCACGCGGTCAACATTACCGGCAGGAGTTGTGAAGACATCCATCAAAACGGTTTTAACGCTGCCGTTTTGCGCTTTCATGGCTTCCAGAGTTTCGGTATCGGCTGCTTGTGCAGTACCGAATACAGCGGCAAACAACAGGGCTGAGGCGAGGAGTTTAGTCGTTTTCATGTTTTAGTCCTTATTAGGGTTGTGGTTAGGTTAAATATTTCAGACAGCCTGATTCGTCGTTATTTGAAATTCAAAATCGGCCAACCTTTTGCTTTGGCTTCTTTTTCCAGCTCGGCATCCGGATTGACGGCGACAGGTTCGTCCACGATACGCAGCAACGGCAAGTCGTTTTTGGAGTCGCTGTAAAAATAAACCTTGCCGTAGCTTTCAAAGGTCTCGCCGCGCTCGGCAAGCCATTGTTTTAACCAAGTAATTTTGCCTTCTTTCAGGCTGGGCGTACCAACATAGTTGCCGGTATATCGGCCGTCTTCGCCGGTTTCAAGCTGTGTGCCGATAATGTTGTGAATACCGAAAAGATGGCAGATTGGAGTAATGATAAATTCGTTGGTCGAAGAAATAACCAACATTTCATCGCCCGCTATTTGATGGCTTTGCACCAACATACGCTGCATCGGGGAAATATACGGAACAATATATTCAGCCATAAACTCACGATGAAACTCAGCCAATTCTTCCTTGCTGAAACGGGCCAAAGGCGCGAGATGGAATTTGAGGAAGGCGTCAATATCAAGACAACCGTTTTGATAGTCTTGGTAAAACTTTTCATTTTGCGCCTCGGTTTCGGCAGCATCGACTATGCCTTTTTTAATCAGGTATTGCGGCCAGGAGTGATCCGAATCGGTATTGATCAAGGTATTGTCGAGATCGAAAATGGCAAGGTTTTTCATTGGGTTTCCTGTTGTTTTAAAAGCTGGCGCAAAAGCGGCAAAGTAATACGCTTGCCCATCATAACGGCATAGTTGTCGAGGGTATCGAGCATTTGCATCAGACTGTCCATATCGCGCCGCCAATGGTTCAGCAGGTATTCGAAGATTTCCGGATCGATAGTTACCTGACGGGCGGCGGCCATGCTGACAAGCGCATCGATTTTTTCCCGGTCGGTCAACGGTTTGACTTCGTAAACCAGGCAATACGCCATGCGTGTGCGCAGGTCTTCGCGGATAACGAGTTGCTGCGGCGTATATTCGGAACTCAAAAGCAAAAAGCCTTTGCCGCTGTTGCGGAAGCGGTTGAAGATGGCAAACAGTAAAGCCTGTTCTTCATTATTAAGCTTTTCGATTTGGTCAATGGCAAGATATTCCGCATCCAGCGCGGCTTCTGTCAGCGGCGTGGCGGCGGCGTCAATATAGAGGGCATTTCGTCCGGCATCGAGCGCCTGGGCGACCCATGCCTGCAAGAGATGGCTTTTGCCTGCGCCCTCTTCGCCCCAAACATAGATAAACTGCCCATGTTTGTGCTGCAACACATACACCAGCTCGGCATTTTCTGTTCCCAGAAATTTGTCGAAGCCGGGATAATCATGGCTGGCAAAATCGAAGATGAGCTGGTTCACAAAGGCGCACCGGTTAGGTTGAAATCGGCTTTATTTTACGTTGTTTTGCCGTCCACCATCAAGGATAAAGGCCGTCTGAAACCTATACCTGCAACATATCTGCACTTCTAAACATATCTTGACGCGCTTACGGCATTGGTTTTATTCCGCTTTGGTTTTACAATGTCGAACTTCTCGCCGAAACATTTGTCTGTTCTTTTTCAGACGGCCTTTTTATTTGGGGAACCCTAGTGATTTCTACCCTTATTGATTTCATCCTCCATATCGACCAACACCTTGTCCACCTTTCCGCCCAATACGGCCCGTGGATTTACGCGATTTTGTTTGTTGTGATTTTCTGCGAAACTGGTTTGGTCGTAACGCCATTTTTACCCGGCGACTCGCTGCTTTTTGCCGCCGGCGGTATTGCGGCCATCGGCGGCATGAACATCCACGTCATGGTATTGCTGCTCTTGGCGGCCGCTATTTTAGGCGATGCGGCCAACTTTATGATTGGCAAGTATTTTGGACAAAAACTGTTTGCCAATCCTGATTCCAAAATTTTCCGCCGTTCGTATTTGGAAAAAACCCATGCGTTCTATGAAAAACACGGCGGTAAAACCATCATCATTGCGCGCTTTGTGCCGATTGTGCGGACGTTTGCTCCATTTGTCGCCGGTATGGGCGATATGCACTACGCGACGTTTATCCGTTACAACATTATCGGCGCAGTGTTGTGGGTATTGTCGTTTTCCTATGCAGGCTACTTCTTCGCCAATATCCCCGTCGTCAAAAACAATCTGGGCTTAGTCATGGCGGCAATCATCGTGATTTCGATTTTACCTGCGGTAGTCGAAGTCGTCCGCGCCAAACTTAACGCCAAAAAATAACAATCAATCGAAAAGTTTGAAAGTTTAAACACATCAAGGAATTGTCATGCCGTTGTTGTCTATTGAGTTTGCGGTATTCTTTATCGTATTTTTGCCGCTGTACTGGGCATTTGCACGTTTGCCGCAAGTTCAAAACGTTTTACTTTTGGTTGCCGGACTGGGCTGGCTTTACCGTATCGACCCCATCTTTGCCGCGCTGATTTTGGTTTACTCGTCTGTGGTTTACCTGGTCAGCGTGCTGATGTTTTCTGAAAACGAGCATATCCGCAAATTTTGGCTGGGTTGCGGTATTTTGGCGGCATTGACTGTTTTGTGTTTCTTCAAATACTTCGACTTTTTCCGCCCGATTATTCAGCAATATACAGGACAAAGCGCCGTCATCGACATCCTTTTGCCTCTGGGCTTGTCTTATTACACTTTCCAATCGCTGGCTTACTTGGTGTATTGCTACCGTGAGCCTAAGGGAGACCGTTTTGAATGGCACGAGCTCCTACTGCATCTGAGCTTCTTCCCCACCATCACATCCGGCCCGATTATCCGTGCGACCGCTTTTAAAAGCATAGACGGCGAACAAGCAGGTGCATTGGCGCAAATCCGCACCAAACAAGCACGCCAGCTGATTTATCCGGCTTTGGCGGTTGGCCTGATTATGTTGGGCATTGCCAAAAAGTGGTGGCTTGCCGGCGTATTAGCGGAAGGTTGGGTATCGCCTGTTTTTGAAAATCCGGCTCAGTTCGACGGCTGGGGCGTTCTGTCTGCGATTTATGGCTACACCTTCCAACTCTTTTTCGACTTTTCCGGCTACTCGGATTTGGTCATCGGCTTGGCCATGCTGCTCGGCTTCCAACTGCCGAAAAACTTTGCCGCGCCGCTTCGCGCCATCAACATCCGCGACTTCTGGGACAGATGGCATATCAGCCTGTCCACTTGGATTCGCGACTATATCTATATCCCTTTGGGCGGCAGCAAAAAAGGCTTCGGCCGCACCCAGCTCAATCTGATGATTGCTATGTTGCTTTCCGGCATTTGGCATGGCTATGGCTGGAGCTTTTTAATTTGGGGCGCGCTGCACGGTGCGGCGTTGGTGTTCCTTAACTGCGGCGATAAAATCGTCGGCCGCAATGCCTTAGGCCGTCTGAAAATCGGCAAACCGCTTGCCTGGCTGTTTACTTTCCATTTCGTTTGTTTCGCTTTTGTCGTGTTCAACAGCGCAACGCTTGCCGATACGGAAATGCTGTTCAGCGCATTATTTGCCAATGATAAAGGTTGGAACGCGCCTCTGCCGACCGACCTCATGTTGCTGGGTGCATTTGCGATGATGCTTTTGCTGTACCCGTATTTGCTTCGCTCATTTGAAGCATCGGTAAAAGGCTTGGACAAACTGCCTGCATGGCTGTGGTTTATTCCCATCACACTTATCCTCGCCCTGATTATCGTCTTCGCCCCGTCCGGCATTCCCGGCTTTATTTACGCCAACTTCTAAGGAGCAGAACATGAAACGCTTTATCTCCCTGTTTGTTTCGATTCTGCTCAGTGCGGTTGCGCTGACGTGGTTTGCCCAAAACTCTATCAATGCCTATTGGCAGCAGACCTATCATGAGAACAGTCCGCTTGAGCCTTTATCCGAATACACTTGGTGGCGTATCGGTGCGGATTGGCAACAAAAAGCCTACGAATTTTCAGACGGCCTGAAAGCTTCACTGGAAACGGAAGACGCTTTGGTTTCGGAAGACTCTGATATTGAAACAACAAGGCCGTCTGAAAATACGGAAAACATTGAAGTATCCGACAATCAAAAAGACTCTGCTGCTTCCGATGCGGCTAACAATACAGATACCGCAGCCAGCGAGCCAAGCAATCAGGCTGATCAGTCGGCAACACAGGTCGTGTTGAAAAAAGGCAACAAAGTTTTCTTTGCCGGCGACTCACTGATGCAGGGCGTTGCACCTTTCGTACAAAAACACCTCAAGCAAGAATATGGCGTACAATCGGTCAACCTCAGCAAACAAAGTACCGGTTTGTCCTACCCCAATTTCTTCGACTGGCCGAAAACCATCGAACAAACTTTGCAAAAAGAACCCGATATCCGCGTTTTGGTTGTATTCTTAGGCCCCAACGACCCTTGGGATTTCCCGATGGGTAAAAAATACCTGAAATTCGCCTCCCCCGAATGGGAGGCAGAATACCTCAACCGCGTCCGCCGTATTCTTGATGCAGCCTCCACACATGATGTCCAAGTCATTTGGCTGGGCATTCCTTACATGAAAAAAGCCAAGCTCAACGAACAGATGCGCTACCTCGACAAAATCCTGTCAGGTACGGTGTCGCCTCAAGCCATTTGGCTGCCGACCGACAAACTGTTGAGCAATGGCGCAGAAGAATATGCCGACTCTGTCAAAGTAGATGGAAAAATCATCCGTTACCGCAGTAAGGACGGCATTCACTTTTCCGCAGAAGGCCAAAAGCTATTGGCCGGAAAAATTATGGAAAAAATTAATTTTACACACGATACACAACCATGAAATTTAATAAAACCTTACTCCTCACGCTTCTCGCACTCCCTATTACCGCCTGCGCCTCCAATGACGGCCTGTTAAGCAACTACGACTCCAACCGCCCTGCCTGGCTGAACAAACTGCAACAGCTCAACAATACTTCAGACGGCAAATTCCGCATTATCCAAGTCGGCGACTCACACACCGCCGGCGACTATTTCACCGACCGCCTGCGCCGCCGTTTGCAACAAAAATGGGGCAACGGCGGCATCGGTTGGGTTTACCCCAACACCGTCAAAGGCCAGCGCATGGCAACCGTCCGTTACAACGGCAGCGGTTGGAATACCATCAGCAGCCGCAAATCACACAGCGATTTTTCTTTCGGCGGGATTGAAGCACGCGCCGATGGCGGCAGCGTTACCTTAAGCGCAGCCGACGGCAGCATGGATATGCAACAAATCTCCATTTTCGGCAAACCGGTTTGGTCAGAGCAAACCCTGACCGTCAACGGACGCGAAATCCCTGCCACACAAAATGGTTGGCAACTGCTGCATACCAATACCTCCCTGCCAATGACCCTCAGCAGCGGCATGCCTTGGCAAATCGGTTTCATTAATATCGAACGCCCCGGACGCGGCGTAACCGTTTCCGCCATGGGCATCAACGGCGCGCAGTTATCCCAATGGTCAAAATGGCGGCCGGGCATGTGGGAAGATTTGGCACAAACCAAAGCCGATTTAATCATCCTTGCCTACGGTACCAATGAAGCCTTTTCCGGCAACCTCGATATTTCCTCTACCGAGCGGACATGGCGCAATTACATCCGTCAAATCAAAAACACCCTGCCTAACGCAGGTATCCTGATCCTCGGCGCTCCGGAATCTTTGAAAACTGCCTACGGCAGCTGCGGCAACCGTCCAGTCTTACTCAGCGAAGTACAACAAATGCAGCAACGCGTTGCCCATGACGAAAAAATCATGTTCTGGTCTTGGCAGGATGCGATGGGCGGGGCATGCAGCATGAAAAACTGGATGGCTCAAGGCTTGGCAGCCAAAGACGGCGTCCACTTCTCTGCACAAGGTTATGAAACTGCAGCCGATAAGCTTGCCGACAGCCTGATCCGCTTTGCTCAATAAATTGGCCAAGGCCTAAGTGTTTTTCATTAACAGCACATAAAAGGCCGTCTGAAATTAATATTTCAGACGGCCTTTTGTTTATCGCTTATTCAGCAAACTGCTTATTTTTTTAAGCCAACATATTGCTGCTCATGCGTTGCGTTTGGTTTTCCGTAAAATGAACCAATCTTGCCTGCCTGTCAAAACCTAATGGCTTGGCGACAAGGCGGTTGGGCAGCTTGTTTAAATGATGGTTGTAGCTTCCGGCTCTGCGGTTGTAAGTGCGGCGTGCCGATGCAACTTCCGCCTCTGCTGCATCCAGCATTTCCATCAAACCGGCCAATTTCTCATCAGGATACTGTTTCAAAAGGCCTTTGACGGCAGTTTGCAATTTTTTCAGCGCATGATTCAATGCTGTTTCGGCTTCGCACAGATGTTTGATCTTGGATTCGGAAAATGTTTTGGCAGTTTGCGCCAATGCGGTTTCGACTTCGGCACACATCTGCTGAACGTTTCGATCCGATGCAATGCCCTGCTCTTGCAGGTGTTTGCTGTATGCATCCAATACATGACGGACGGCCTGATGTCGGCAGTCAAGCGCAATGCGCAAAGAGACAAAGGATTCGCGACAGTCTTTTTTGCGGTCTTTCAACTGTTGTTTGAAATACAATAAGACGGCGGCGATTGATACGAAAATAAGTGCAAGACTGATAATGCCCATAGTGAGTTCCCTAGTTATGATGCCACTCATACCGGTGGCTGATTTTTTACATTGATTATAATCCAATTTTAATATTTTTTCCCAATTTTCATAAAAAAGGCCGTCTAAAATTCAGACGGCCTGAAGTTTATATTTCTATTTCAATGCTTTGACTTGATGTCGATAACCCACACTTCTGATTGCGAACCCAAACGAAGGGGAATGCCCCAGAAGCCGTAGCCCGAAGTGGTGAAAAAATGGCCGTTGCCGATCGCCTCATAACCGTAAGCAAGACGATAAAGCGTACGGACGATAAGGTTGGCAGGTGCAACTTGGCCGTTGTGGACATGGCCGGAGACCTGCACATCAATCGGCAGCCGGGCATGGGTTTCGATTGAAGTAGGATGGTGATCCATCAATAAAACCGGTAATTGGGTATTTTGACCTTCCAAAAGCTGCTCCGCACTGGGACGCTTGCGATCCAAATCATCGCTCCGCCCTACCAGCAACACACCATTCACTTCCAGAACCTGATTGGCCAAAACCGTCAAACCTGCCGCTTCCAATTCATGTTTGATACGCTTCTGATCGCGGAACCAGTCATGATTGCCCAAAGTGGCATAAACGCCCATCGGCGCAGTCAGCTTCTGCAAATGCGGTTTCATGTTTTCTTTAAGGTAGGCATCAACGGTATCGTCCATCAAATCCCCCGGCAGCAACACCATGTCGACTTTTTCCCGCTTCATGATGTCCGTTAGCTTGTCCAATTGACGCGCGCCAAACAAAATCCCCAAGTGCAAATCGCTGGCCACGCCGATACGCAGCGGCTTATCCATTTTCTTATTGATGAATACAGTCTGATGGCGAACAACAGGCGTATAGGCGTTATACATCCCAAAACCGAGCAAACCGGCCACAAACAAAGGCGCAAACAGCCGCAGGCTTCGTGACAGCAGTTGGCGTGCCATAAAACGGCGCAGCAAAAGATACAGGATAAATGTCGCCAGCGCGGCATACATCACAAACAGCAAGATCACCATCCAAAACGCCATCGCGCGGAATATTATATGTCCCAACTCCAGCAGCAAACCGACCAACAAGCCGTTTGTAATGAAATAGGAAATACCCATCAGCCAACGTCTGCCGACTTTGCCAATCCAAGGCGCAAACAACCATTGCAGCGAACGCCCGAGCCCGAATGTAAACACTTGCAACAGAATGACGCTCACAAAAAACATCTTGCCAAACATGCCTTTCCGCCCTAAAAAATCAAAAGGCAGATTTTAGGCCGTCTGAAACTTTCAGTGTATAATCCCCCGCGTAAAAACCCATAATATTTTGAAAGGAATCATCATGAGCCATCCCCAATCAGCCATTATTCCTGATCACGCACAAGCCGGTATTTTTATCGAAGCAGACATTTCAGACGGCCGCAATGAAGACATCAAATCTGCCTGCCGTCTTTCTTTGGAGGCTCTGGCTAAACTGAAAACCCGTTTTCCGAATGATATTTTGGGTTTGACCATTGCCTTTGGCAGCCGCGCATGGCAATCGTTCGGCCATACTGACGAAGGCAGCGAAATCAAACCTTTCCCAGAATTGGGCAACGGCCTCGCACCCTCCACCCAACACGACCTCTATATCCACATTCAAGCCACCGAGCAAAAAGCCGCCTACGCCTTGGCCCAATCTGTTTTCAGCGCATTCGGCGACAGCATCCGCGTAGCCACTGAAGAACACGGCCTGCGCCTGTATGAAGACCGCGGCTTGGACGGTTTTGTCGACGGTACGGAAAATCCGCAGGGCGATGACAATGTGCGCAATGTCGCCATTATTCCCGAAGGCAAGCCTGATGCCGGCGGCAGCTATGTTTTGCTGCAAAAATACCTGCACGATTTGAAAAAATGGGATGCCGTTCCCACTGCCGAACAAGAAGCCAGCGTTGGCCGCAGCAAAGAAACCAATGACGAATTCAGCAAAGACGTGCGCCTGCCAGATTCCCATCTCGGCCGCGTCAATGTTAAAGAAAACGGCGTTGGCCTGAAAATTGTCCGCCGCAGCCTACCCTTCGGCAAACTCAGCGGCGAACATGGTTTGATGTTCACTTCCTATTGCAACACGCTGCACAATATTGAAGTTCAACTGCTCAATATGTTCGGCGAATCTGACGGCAAAACCGACTTACTGCTGAAACATTTGTCTAAAGCCGTATCAGGTGCTTACTACTACGCACCTTCTGTCGAACGTTTGCAAAATCTTTAACGGCTCAAAGGCCGTCTGAAAAAAACCTGCCTTTTCAAAGGCAGGTTTTTGTTATTTAAATTCCCTTAATATTTTATGGTATTATCATAGAAATTTATCCCATCGTTGCTTAATAAACCCTGATTACAGACAACGATAAAAACTGATACGCCCCAAGCAGCTATTTTCGATAAAATAAACCCAATTATTATCCCTATAAAATTACGACACCATGTATAAATCCCGCCTTCTTCCCCTGCCCGTATTGATTCTCTCCGCGCTGAACGCCTATGCGGCCAATACGCCGAATCCGCTTGATCAAATCGATAAAAACGTACCCAACCAATTCGACAAAGACTTCCGCGACAACCTCGATCAGATTCATTCGGTCGAAATCCAAAAACGCGAGCAGTCGGCATGGGATTTACAGAAAAAACAAGATAACGACACGGTTGCACAAGAGGTGCCGTCTGAAAACAATACCGAATGCTTGGATTACACCGGTATCGAGCTTTCCGACATTACCCTTATCGATTCCCAAAAGATTGAAGCCAAGTTACCCAAATGCATCAATCAAAACAACATCAACCAACTGAACCGGGACATCGTTGCCGAGTATATCGCTCAAGGCTATCCGCATACGCAAATCAAATTTGAAACCACGTCTGAACGCGTCCTGAAATTGGCAGTCATCGAAGGCAAAATCCGTGAGATTACCGGCGGCTCCCGTACAGTCAACGTCGATACCCTCTTCCCCGATCATCAAGGCAAACCTCTAAACATCCAATACCTCGACCAAGGTATTGAACAGGCAAACCATGTTGCCGGCAACAACGTCAGCATCGATGTTTATCCGCATGATGACGGCACCGCCTCCATCCAACTCAACAACGATGCCCAAAAACATTGGGGCGGCAGCGTCACCATCGACAATAAAGGCAGCAAACCCAATACCACGACACTTCGCGGCAGCCTGAATATCGGCAGCCCGTTGGGATTGAGCGACTCCCTTTATCTAAACGGCTATACCAATCTAAACAATCACGACAGCCATTACAGTCGCGGCGGCAGTATGTTCTACCAAGTACCTTATGGCGCATGGACATTCAGCACTTACGCCGCCGCGTCGCAATCGCAAAGCATCTTAACGCCCAGCGTAACGCGCTATGCCTACCGCTCCAAATCCAAAGCGGCAGGAATCAAAGCGGACCGCGTATTTTCACGCAGTCAAAAACACATTACCTCCGCCTATGCCGGCATCGATTATGTGAAACAGACTGCAAAATTTGCCGACAGCAAACTGGAACTGCAAAGCCCGGAAATCTATTCGGCACAAGTCGGCCTGTCGCATACAACCATCCTGCCAAACGGTATTTGGCTCAACAATATCGGCGTGGAACAAGGGTTTGCGAAAAATACCGAACATACGCCGTTCGACAAGCGCTATACCTCTGTATCCTTGCAAAGCAATTTGATTCAAAACCGCCCATTGGGTAAATGGATCGTGCGCAACCATCACCAAATCGATGCCCAATATAGCCCTCATGATTTGTTTGCCACCAAAGAAATGGACGTCGTCGGTCATCAAAATGTACGCGGTTTCCGTTCAACTTCTTTGAGCGCAAACAGCGCAGTCCTGTTAAGCAATACCGTTTATTTCCGCCGCAATACGCCTCACGGCATCTATATCGAGCCTTATCTGGGTGCAGACATCGGCGTTGCCAAAAACAATAACGAAGGTTCGCAACGCGCCATGGGTGTGGTTGCAGGTTTGAATTTGGGCAAGGCGGATAAATGGCAACTTTCTGCCGACTATGGCAAAGGTTTTGCGCGCATGCCCAACCAATCAAACAGTGAAATACAGGATCATGTGACCGTTTCTTTGCGCATTCCATTTTAAAGTTATGTAAATATATATCCTTTTATCCAATATATAAACCGCCCATCTTAACATTATTAATTTTTCATTAATATCAATAAGATGGGCGGTTTATATTTGCATTTGAAATAGTGCACACAAGGCCGTACTGGTGGTATTATTGTAAAAAATTTTATAACAATGTTAATACATTCAAAATTTCCTCAACAGAAATCTCATACCCGATATGGGATTTCTGATTCAATCTCCATCACGATAAATAAGGATTAAAATCCATGAAAATCGACACTTTATATCAGCCTAAGCTCTCAGCTTCCGGCAAAGTAACTGTCGCCGTGTGCTTTGCATTCCTGGGAAATGCAGCGGTAGCGGCCAATATCGAAGCCATCGGCCAAACTTCGGTACAGCAGCAACGCAATGTTGACATCGTCCACATTGCCGCACCGACGGCTCAAGGTCTTTCTCACAACCAATATAACAAGTACAACGTTTCCCAACACGGTGCCGTTTTGAATAACGCCCTGTCTGCTGGTAAATCCCAACTGGCCGGAAACCTGTCTGCCAACAAAAACTTCCAAGGTCAGGCTGCATCTGTGATCTTGAACGAAGTGGTCAGCAAAAACCCTTCTCTGATCTTAGGTCAGCAAGAGATCTTCGGTATTGCCGCAGACTATGTTTTGGCAAACCCTAACGGCATTACCCACAACGGCGGCAGCATCCTGAATGCCAACCGCACATCCTTGGTTGTCGGTACGCCAACCGTTTCAGACGGCACGTTGAAATCTTTTAATATCAGCGACAATGGCAAACAACTGCAAGTAAACGGCAATTTGAGCGGCAACCGCGTAGTTGACCTGCTCGCGCCGCAAGTTGTTGTCGGCAAATCAGCCAACGTCAATGCCGCCGATGCCATCAACGTTTCTTCAGGCAAAAGCAACTTCGACTACAAAACCGCACAAATCGAAGCATTGGACGTTGCTTCAAATGCGCCGGTGCTTGACGGCCATATCTTCGGCAGTATGCGCGCCGGTACCATCCGTATCCACGCGACCGACAAACGCGCCAAACAAAACATTCAAAATGCCGCCATTACCGGCACCCGCTACCTGAATATCGACAGCAAAGGCAACCTGAGCATCCAGTCAGCCAATCTGACCAGCGCACAAATGGAATTATTTGCTCGTGATACCGACATCAAAGGCACGGTTAACAGCCATTCTGCTAACAAATCTTCCAGCGGCAAAGAGGCAAAAAATGTTCAGCACTTCCGTTCGGACCGCAACAAAACGGAAACCTTTACCGCCAGCAATATCAATGCATCTGAGTCATTGACTTTGAACAATAGCGGTAGCCTTAACCTGAGCGCAGCCAACATCAATGCCGGCGCGCTGACTGCTTCTGCCACAGGCAATATCAATTCTAACGCGGTAAAAACCACCAACCGTATAGAATCCGACCATACTCAAAGCAAAGGCCTTTGGTACAACAACAACCTGAGCTCCTCTACTGACGAAAGCCTGCATCAAACCAAAATTAATGCCGGCCCTGTCAATATTGCCACCACAGGCAAAGTCCAATTAGACGCGACCGAACTGAACTCGGCTGCTGATGCACGCATTGCCGCCCAACAAGGCATCATATTGAGCAGCAACAGCGAAACCGACAGCAGCTCGACTTATGTCAGCTTCAAAAATGAAACTGCTGCCCTGAAAACTGGCATCGCTACAAAATCTTCAAAAAACTCTTCCGCCCATCAAACTAAAATCTCCGCAGCCGGTGATATCGGTTTGGTTTCCGAAGGTGATTTGAGCACTTACGGCGCAAGCATTGCGGCAAACGGCAATATCGTTACCGATGTCAACAAGATTAACTTGGGCACTCAAACCACCACTAATACCAACAGCCTCGACGACCAGAAAAAATACTGGGGCGGCCTGTTCGGCGGTGAAAGCCAAGTTCAAAACAACCGTACCGAAAACCTGCACGGCAGCAGCATTACTGCCAACTCAAACGTAGTCTTGGGTGCAAAAAACGGCGTCAACGTTTACGGCAGTACCGTTGAAGGCCAAGCCGGTACATTCGTCAGCTCCAAAGCAGGCAATGTTGATATTAAAAACGCCACCAGCACCGATACTTCCACACAAAGCGCGCGTAAAGGTACGATTTTCAATATCACTACCTCTAAAACCAGCAGCAACAGCAGCATTGAAAAAGTAACCGGTTCCACCCTGGTTTCCAATGCCGACCTGACCGTTGTTTCCAACAAAGACATCAATGTGATCGGTTCTGCATTGTTTGCGGCACAAAAACTGCAACTCTCTTCCGCAGGCGATTTGACCATTGATGCTGCCAAAGCGGTAGAAAACAAACAGGTCAACGAGTATTCCATCAAAGGCTACTCTGGTATCGAAACCAATAAAGAAAACGGCAGCGTGACTGCCAAAGCGGGTATCAAATTTACCGATACCCACACCGACACCCACTCTGTCGGCCTAAACGGCAGCATTTTGACCGGTAAAAACACCCAGTTGTCTTCCAACTCAAACGTTACCGTCAGCGGCAGCCAAATCAACGGCGAAGAATCCGTCAACATTTCCGCAGCCAATGACGTAAATATTGTTGCATCCAAAGGCAGCAACACTGTGACCGAATCCGGCCGCGTAACCGATTTGGGCGTATCTGCTACTGCATACGAAAAAAATAACGTTGCAGGCATCGGCGTATCTGTCGGCATTACCAGCACCAAAACAGATGCAACCACCGTAACGAATACATCCCATGTATCCAACATCAACACCGGCGGTAATACCACCATCACTGCCAACGGCAATATTAATCAAGAAGGTACCGTGATTAATGCGACAGGCAATGTGGTTGAGTCTGCCAAAAACGTTACCCATGCAGCGGCACACAGCGGTGCAAAATCCGATGTGAAACAAAACGGCGGCGGTTTGGTCGTTTCTGCCGGCATCAGCACCAACAAAGGCATCGGCGGTGAAATCACTGCACAAGGTCAAGGCAACTCTTCGACCCACAATGAATCCACTGCAACCGTAACCACCATCAACGCAGGCAATGCCATCGTTTTGGCGAATAACAAAGTGTCTGATGAAGGTACAAAATACGATGTTACCGGTGCGATCAACATTGATGCAGGTTCATACCACAACACTGCCGCCCACAACACCAGCAACAGCAGCAGCAAACAAGGCGGCGCTTCTTTGACTATCGGCGCATACACCAAAGACGGTTCAACCGTTGATGTGAATGCCAACCTGAACGTCAACTACGCTGATGAAAACAAAAAAGAATCCACCGCCGTCAAAGGCGATATGAATGCGACCAATGTTGTCATCAACGCCAAAGACTCTGCTGAAATCGCATCCAACATTACTGCCAACAACAACGTCAACATTACCGCAGGCAACGGCGTAACCTTCACCGAGTCAGCCAATACTGCCTCCAACCAAGGTACAGCCGTTAATGTCGGTATCGGCGCTGGGGCGACAATCAATGTTGAAACCGGTGTTGCCGTTCCTCACGTCAACGGCTCTGTCGGCGTCAACAAAACCGATAACGCTTCTTCTACCGCCGCAGGCGCGAATGTAGCGGCCGGCAACGATATTAAAATCAATGCCAACAACGGCGACGTCAACCTGCACGGTACCAACCTGGTATCCAATAACTCCGTTGAAGTAGAAGGCAACAAAGTCAATACTTCCGGCGCGATCAGCAGCGTTAACGAAAAAAATCTGACCGTCAATGTCAACGGCAGCTACGCTTCAGGCAAACCAAACGGCGGCATCAACGCCAAAGGTAAAAACGACGCCACCGTAACCAATACGGCAAACACCATCCAAAGCGACAATGTTGTTATCACTACCGGCTCTCCAACCGGTTTGAGCGTCAACAATACGACCATTAACGGTAATAATGTTGCGTACTACTATGACGACAGTAAAGCTCCTGCGGCGAACCGTTATACCTACCGTCCTCGCCAACCAAGCTACGCCAGACGCCGTTTGCGCTACTAAGATGCACTATTGAAGTCATTTAATAGCCATTAAGACATGCCGTCTGAAAACAGAAAGTTTTCAGACGGCATTTTTATCATCAATGCAAAACAACACACTATCTCTGTTATGATAATGCCTCGCTAATATTATTCCGTTCCCACCATGTCTTCCGCCCTTCCTTTTGACGCGCTCACACTTTCCATCGACGGTACCAACCTCATCGAAGCTTCTGCCGGTACGGGTAAAACCTACGGCATTGCCGCGCTTTTTACCCGACTGATTGTTTTAGAAAAAAAAGACATCGAGAAAATTCTGGTCGTTACCTTTACCAAAGCGGCGACGGCAGAACTGAAAACCCGTTTGCGCGCGCGTTTGGACGAAGTGTTGCAGGTTTTGAACGAAATTCAAACCTTGGGCGGCGAGCCGGAACATATTTCAGACGGCCTGAACAAATATTACGAAAAAGAGAAAAAATCCCCCGATGACTTTCTCAATCGATTGATTCCTTTGGCTTTAGGCGAGCAAGACGGACAGGAAAGCTGCCATCGCCTGATTCTCCGCCTCAAAGCCGCCCTGAGCCAGTTTGACAACGCATCGATTTACACCATCCACGGCTTCTGTCAGCGCGTCTTGCGCGATTACGCGTTTTTGTGCGGCGCGCCTTTGGATGTCGAACTGTCGGACGACTCGCGCGAGAGGCTGCTGATTCCTGCGCAAGACTTTTGGCGGCAGAGAGTGGCAACCGATGCCACATTGGCACAATTGGTTTTTGACCGGAAATGCACGCCCGAAGAAATGCTTGCCGAAATCAAAAGCTATACCGGCCGCCCCTATCTGAAATTCAGACGGCCTGAAGGCGATTTGAAAGAAGCCCAAGCCAACCTTCAAGAAACATGGGAAAAAATTTGCAACCAGTTGGAAGACTTGGAAAAAGCGTTTTGGACAATCTTGCCCAAACTTAACGGCCAAACCTACAAAAGAAAAACCTTTGAAAATGTTTTTACCGATTTAAAAACAAACACTGAATCCAACCGTCTGCCCCGCCTGAGCAAAGAAACACTAAAAAAATTAAGCCTCTTCAATATCGACACGCTCAACAGTAAACTGAAAAAAGAATATAAAGCCGATGCCGATGCGCCGGAAATTATTCAGCTGCAAGCCTTGGCTAATCTCGGTCGTGATTTGCAGGCAATGGAAAGTGCAGAAGAAGCAGTCTTCATCTGCCTGCAACTCGACCTCCTTTCCTACATCAACCAATCCATTGCCGAACAAAAAAAATCACGCCGCGAGCGCGTGTTTGACGATTTGCTGCTGGATGTCCATCAGGCATTGACCACCAATGAACACGGCAACGCGTTGGCAAAAGCGGCGGCGGCAAACTGGGAAATCGCGCTGATTGACGAATTCCAAGATACCGACCCGCTGCAATACGAAATTTTCCGCCAAATTTTTATCGAACAAGGCTGCCCGCTGTTTCTCGTTGGAGACCCCAAGCAGGCGATTTACAGCTTTCGCGGTGCGGACATTTACGCCTATCTGCAAGCCGCACAAGATGCGGACAGGCATTACACCCTCGCCGTCAACTACCGCAGCCATGCCAAGCTGATTAACGGCATCAGCGCCTTGTTCAAACAAAAAAAACATCCATTCGTATTGGAAAACATCGATTACAGCGATGTCTCCGCCAGCCGCGCCGAAAGCCGGCTGTCGCCACACCGCCCTGCCATCCAAGTGCGCTGGCTCAATACGGACGACCAAACCGGCAAAGAGATTTTGCGCGTCCGTGCCGCCGAATATTGCGCCGATGAAATTGCCTTTGCGCTCAATGAAGCAGCCGAAGGCCGTCTGAACTTCAAAGGCCGCGCGTTGGAATCCGGCGATATTGCCGTCTTGGTGCGCACCAACAACGAAGCGGCGATGATTGCAGGGAAACTGAAACAGCGCCGTATCCAAAGCGTGTTGCTGTCGCGCCAGTCCGTTTTCGATTCTGCCGAGGCAGACTCTCTGTCCGCGCTGATCGGCTTTTGGCTCAACCCAAGGCAAACCGACTGGCTGCGCTTTGTCTTGACCGGCGTTTTGTTCGGCTATACCGCCAAAGAGATTTACGAACTCAACCACAACGAACACCAGCTGCTGAAATGGCTGGAGTCATCTGCCGAGGCCATGGAAAAATGGCGGAAAGGTGGCATTTTTGCCGCCGTGCAGCAGTTTGCCGCCCTACATGATATCGAAACACGCCTACTCAAGGGCGGCAACGAGCGCAGCCTGACCAACTACTACCAAATTCTGGAGCTTTTGGCCGAAGAAGACAGTCAAAGCCGCAACCCTGCCGCCCTGCATAAATGGTTAAACGAACAAATCAGCCGTGCACGCAGCGGCCATTTCCCGTCAGATGCGCAAACCATCCGTCTTGAAAGCGACGAAAAATTGGTCAAAATCGTTACAATGCACGCATCGAAAGGTTTGCAATATCCTTTAGTGTACTGCCCCTTCGCGTGGGATACCAAAGACAATTCCAAAGAAAACTGGAAAATCCTGCATACTGAAAACCACGAAACCGAGCTGCTGGCAAAATCGCAAACCTCGGAAGCAGAACTAAGCCATCTTGCCGACGAAAAGACGGCTGAAGATTTGCGTCTGCTCTATGTCGCCCTTACCCGCGCCGAAGAACAGCTCAACATCTACGTTGCCGCCAACAAAAACTGTACGCCAAATAATCCTTTTGCCTATCTGCTCGAAGGTTTGCCGGATGCCGGCCGTGAAAGCGTCAGCCAAAGCTATAAAAGCGCGACAGACGTTGTGGAAATGCTCAAAACCAACTGGCAACGCTTTATCACAAACGCGCCCGAAAATACGGAGTTTGCCTTCACGGAAGAAGCCCCGCCAGAAACCGTCTACCAATACAGTCGCCAGCAAGACCAAGCCTTGAGCGCACATAGCATTAAACGCCGCAATTTTGACTTTATCCGCCACACCAGCTTTACCGGTTTGAGCCGGCACACCAAGTCAACCGACGAACAACACGAGCCTTTGCAACCTGCCATCGATCCGGCAGAAAGCGCAGACCGTGCCATGCCGTCTGAAAACCTGCCGCCCCCACTTTCAGACGGCCTCGATATCCACCATTTCCCCCGCGGCACCAATGCCGGCGTATGTTTGCATGAAATGTTGGAAAAACTCGACTTCGCCGCCTCTGCCGAGAGCCAATCCGAAATGATTGCCGAAGTTCTGCAACGCCACAGCTTTGAAGACAAATGGCTGCCAACGGTAAGTGCCATGCTTGACACCTGCCGCCTGACACCTTTAATCAACGAGAGCCTGTCGCAGATTCCGCCGGCCCAACGCCTGCCCGAAATGGGGTTCACCCTGTACATGGACGATTTCAAACTGGACGACTTGCGCCGTTGGTTTGCCTCAAGCGAAGCAAACCTGCCGCCTGAATGCGTCCAAGCCGCGCAACTACTTGATTTCCATGATTTGCAAGGCTATTTAAACGGCTTTATCGATATGGTTTGCCAAGATTCAGACGGCAATGTCGTTTTAATCGACTATAAATCCAACCATTTGGGCAACGATGCAAGCGCCTACACGCAACAGGAGATGAACGAAGCCGTGGCGCATCATCACTACTACCTGCAAGCCCTAATCTACGCCGTTGCCATTGCGCGCTACTATGCCCTGCGCGGCAAGCCGTTGCCTAAAATCGCCATCCGCTACCTCTTCCTGCGCGGCATGGACGGCTCGGAACAAGGCATTTGGAAATGGGACATCGATACTGCCCTGCTCTCTACTTTCGTTGAGCGGAAAACAAATTCCTGATAAATCATTTTGTTAAATCGTCAAAAAGGCCGTCTGAAACGTTTTCAGACGGCCTTTGATTATTTGTGCAAACCGCACTCCTTACTGTCTTTGCTTTCCCACCACCATCGCCCGGCGCGGATATTCTCGCCCAACTTGACCGGACGCGTGCAGGGTTCGCACCCAATACTGGGATAGCCCTGATGATAAAGCGCATTGAGCGGAACTTGGTGCTCGTGCGCATATGCCCAAACATCCTGCTCTTCCCAATCGAAAATAGGATTGAATTTGGCGATGTTGCGACCCGTATCCAGCTCTTCAAAATTCAATTCGCTGCGCGTTTCCGACTGGCTGCGGCGTTGTCCGGTCAGCCATGCGGGGGCGTTGTGCAAAGCGCGGTTAAGCGGTTCGATTTTGCGGATATGGCAGCAACGGCGGCGCAACTCGACGCTGTCGTACATGGCGGTCGTGCCGAATTCCTCTTCAAATTCATCGGCGGTTTGCTGGTTGGGATAAAACACTTCCAATTCGGTTTGATAGCGCGCATTGGTTTCGGCAATCAGCGCGGCGGTTTCGGGATTGAGTTTGCCCGTATTGAGCGTGATGATGCGTATGGGCAGTTTCAGACGGCACACGGCATCGGTAATGACCATATCTTCAACCGCAAGACTGGATGCGAAGACGGCTTGCGGATAGCGTGCGGCAATGTCTTGCAAACGGTGCTCCAAAGCAGCCGCCAACTCAGGCAGGCGGCGGCGTTCGTCATCGCTGATTTCGGGGATTTTCCAGAATTGAGGGCGGAATAAAGACATGGCTGGTTGTTCCTAATAATTTTCAGACGGCCTGTTAAAACGGCTGTCGATATGGTTATGGAACGATATTGTCCAGCGCCCTATCTTCAAACGGAAAGAATGCTTTTCTATTTCTTTATAACCAAAGCGTCTGCTGCTGGTTTTTCGGCAACAAATGACTCACGCCGATACCGATCAGGCGGAAGGCATCTTCGCGTTGCGGCGGTATGCGCTGCAGCAAAGTATGCGCCGCCTGAAGCAGCGAAGCACTGTCGGGAAGGACGGAAGAATACGTCAGCGAACGCGTAATAATGCGGAAATCGTGGGTTTTGAGTTTGAGGGTAACGCCTTTGGCTTCGACGTTTTTGCGTTCGATTTGCCGCCAAAGGTCTTCGGCAAGGTGCGGCAAATGGCTTGAAGCCTGTTCCAAAGACAAATCTTCGGGCAAGGTGATTTCGGTTGAGATTTGCAGGCGTTCGCGTTCGGCTTTGACCGGCCGCTCGTCGATACCGCGTGCCAAATCGTAAAGGCGGTAGCCGTAGCGGCCGAAATGGTTTAAAAGTTCGCCGCGCTCAAAACGGCGCAAATCGCCGGCGGTTTGCATACCGAGGGCATTCATCTTTTTCAGCGTGACTTTGCCGACACCGGGAATCTTACCCAACGGCAGGCTCTCCAAAAACGCCATGATTTTTTGCGGCGGCAACACAAACTGCCCGTTCGGCTTGCGCCAGTCGGAAGCGATTTTGGCCAAAAACTTATTGGGCGCGATGCCTGCGGAGGCGGTCAAACCGGTTTCTTCAAAAATTTCGGCACGAATACGTTTGGCTACCTCGCTAGCGTACGGGATATTTTCAAAATTTCGGGTAACATCCAAATAGGCCTCATCCAAAGACAAAGGCTCGATCAAATCGGTATAACGCCGAAACATGGCATGAATCTGCGCCGACACTTGACGGTACAAATCGAAATGCGGCGGCACAAACACCGCCTGCGGACACAGCCTTTTCGCCGTCGCCACCGACATGGCCGAGTGCAAACCGAATTTGCGCGCCTCATAAGAAGCGGCACAAATAACCGACCGCGTACCGTCCCACGCCACAACGAGGGGTAGCCCTTTCAGGTGCGGCTGCTCGCGCAGTTCTACCGAAGCGTAGAATGCGTCCATATCGATATGGATGATTTTGCGTTGAGACATGGGAAAAGATGGATAAGGAAAAGGCTTATTGTAACAAAAGGCCGTCTGAAGTTTCAGACGGCCTCTATATTCAAGCCTTATTTTTTACTGGAAAGCTGGTCAAACAATCCACCATCGGCAAAGAATTTTTTCATGATTTCTTCCCACGAGCCAAATTTCTCATTCGGATTAAACGTCTCAATCTCAGGGAAATCGGCTTTGTGTTTCGCCAATACTTCGGCATTGCGCGGACGCAGGTAAAGATTGGCGGCCAACTCTTGGGCCGGTTCGCTCCAGAGGTTTTGCAGATAGGCTTCGGCAGCGGCGCGTGTGCCTTTTTTATCGACTACGCTGTCCACGACAGCAACCGGCGCTTCGGAAAGAATGGTGTAGCTTGGGTAGACAATTTCAAATTGGTCTTGGGTCAGCTTTTTGCTGACGTAGTTGGCCTCATTTTCAAAGGTAACCAAAACATCGCCGATATTGCGTTGGCTGAAGGTCGTCGTTGCCGCACGGCCACCGTTTTCAAACACAGGCGTGTTTTTCAGCAATGCGGCCACAAAATCTTTGGTTTTGCCTTCATCGCCGTTATTCACTTTCAAACCATAACCGTACGCACCCAAAAAGGCGTAGCGGCCGTTGCCGGTGGTTTTCGGGTTGGCCAAAACGATTTGCACGCCGTCTTTGGCCAAATCGCCCCAGTCTTGGATGTGTTTTGGATTACCTTTGCGTACCAAGAAAACAACGTTGCTGGTATAAGGCACGGCATTATCCGGCAGGCGTGTGTTCCAATCGGCTTTGACCAAACCTTTTTTCACCAAAAGCTCGATATCGGAAGTCTGGTTCATGGTCACCACATCGGCAGCCAAACCATTGGCGACAGCCAAAGCCTGCTTGCTGGAGCCGCCGTGCGACTGTTGGACTTCAACCGACTGCCCGCCGTTTTTTGCGGCAAACTCTTTGACAAATAAAGGATTGTATTCTTTATAAAAATCGCGGGCGACATCGTAGGAGACATTCAGCAATTTAACTTCGCCCCCCTTACCTCCGGCAGCTTGAGAGGCATTGTCGGCGGATTGTTCGGTTTTTGGCGAGCACGCGCTCAAAGCCAGCGCGGCGGTCAAAGCGGCAAAAGAAAGCGTACGGATATTCATGGTCGGCTCCTGTTAAAAATATGGGAGCACTTTATCGGGATTGGATGCAAACTGGAAATAATGTTTGCTTTCGCGTTTATCAGTTTTGGTTATATACAATCCGGGCGGAAGTTGGGAAAAAATGCCCACACAGATAAGCATTACGATAAATTATATATACATCAATCAGATAAAGATTAAAGCAGCTATTTATACAAGATAAACATACGTTGCAAACAGCATTGCCCAATACGTCAGGCCGTCTGAAAATCCAATATAAATAATTATTTATAATTAAAAAATCTAATCCTTTGTATTTACAAAAAATGCAAATAAGAGTAATGTTTCTACTCGCCAAAATACAAGGCCTTTCATTCAACAACAAAATGGAGTGTAGAAACTATGAAACAATGGATGCTTTTAGGATTGCTGGGATTGGGCGCAGTGGCGCAGGCGCACGATGTTTGGGTGGCCGCTCCGGCACATCAGCCTGCCGGTAAAATCCTGTATGCAGATTTGGGTTACAGCCATGACTTCCCCAATGTCGAAAAAATCGCCGACGACCGCGTGCATATTTTCAAACCGCTGCAATTGACCGACAGCTCAAAGAAAACCGTTGATTTGGTAAATAAAGGCGAAAACTATCAATACGTTTCCAGAGCTGCTTTGCCTGAAGGTTCCTACTGGGTCAGCGCAACCTACAAGCCTACTTTCTGGTCGAAAAACAAAGATGGCTGGAAACAGCAAACCTTAAAACAACTGGCCGGTGCCACCTATTGCGAACAGGCACAAATGTTCGGCAAAAGCTTTGTCCAAGTGGGCAACGGCGCAGTCGATGAAGCGGTATTGACCCGCCCTATCGGCCAAGAGCTGGAACTGGTTCCGCTGCAAAATCCGAACGAAGTCAAAGCCGGCGGCATTTTGCCGGTCAAAGTCCTGTACAAAGGCGAGCCTTTGGTTAAAGCCACCGTTACCGCCAGCTCGGACACTTTGGCCGAAATGGACTTGGAATCAACCCATGACCACCGCGAGCCTCAAGGCTTCTCCGGCAAAACCGATAAAAACGGCGTGGTCAATGTGATTACGTTGATTGACGGCTTGTGGAAAATCAAAGTCGTGAACGAGACCGATTACGGCGATAAAAGCGTATGTCAGAAAGACAATACTTACGCAACGCTGATTGTGCCTGTCGGTACCAAACGCGCGGCTGCACGCCATGCCCACCATCATCAACATTAACAGCCATTAAAAAAGGCCGTCTGAACTTTCAGACGGCCTTCATTTATTCTAATTCATAACCCAAATTTCTAAAAAAACGGGAGAATGTTTCCAATTTATCCTCATTCAATTGGGCAAACCGGACACGGTTGCAGCCGGTCAAGACCACATTGCCCATCCAATGCGCCCCAAAGACACGCTCTAAAGGGACATTCCTCATTTGATTGATAAACGGTACTTCTGAAGAAAATTGTGTAGCAATATTCGGAGGCGCGAATTTCAAACCCAAGTCCTGCAATCTATAACGATGTTGCGCCGTCAAAAACATATCTTCGTGGTGCAACCGTACCAGCCATTCCATATCGGCAATTTTCTCGTCTTTCGGCGGCAAAGGCGGTCGGATTTCTACATTTAAACCCAGTTGTCGCGGCATGGTTAAAAGCCGCTTGCTGCGCAGGCTGAAACCGCCGTTCTGCGGCTCGTCCAAATTCGGAGAAGTCTGAATCAGATGTTGTTTGGCCAAATATTGGTCGGTTCCCTTCAGGAAAAACTGCCCGTCAGCTTCAGTTTCCAACAAAATCGGCAAAGGTGCGCCGATATAGTCATATTCCCGATAGGCATCCTGCCAGTTTTGACCGTTCAACACCCAGCCATCATTTTGAACAATCAAACAATAATCCGTATCAATGTAATACATCAGTTGGTACAAAACAAACAGATTGTATTCCAGATAACCGAATTTCCGGCAAGGCTGATGTCGGATATTTTCCGGCAAACCTTGCGGACAGCTCGGGCTGATCAGCAATCCACGGCTTCCTGGCAATTCGGCACAGCTGCGGGCAACGGCATACATCGTGCCCTCGGTATAAGAATCTGCGCCGGTAATACCAACCACGGTAATGTCAGCAAAACTCATTATATGTTTCTCCTGTTTCAGACGGCCTTTACGTTATTTACGACACCTTATTGCAGATATCTTTCAAGCGATACAAGGCATCCAAGGCTTCGCGCGGCGTGAGGTTGTCGGGCTGAATTTGCGCCAAAGCTTCAGCCAATTCATTGGTCTGAAAATTATCAACAGGTTCAATTTCTTGTGTTTTCCCTTCCTCATCTGCCCCATTTTCAGACGGCATGGCGCTGAAAATATCCAACTGCGGACGGTTGGCGGCGGCTTGGTTTTCCAAATCGTTTAAATGCTTTTGAGCCGCCTTCAAAGCGCGGTTGGGCAGGCCGGCGAGTTTGGCAACGGCGATACCGTAGCTTTTGCTGGCGGGGCCGGGTTCGATGTGGTGGAGGAAGACGATGTCCTGTCCTTGCTCAAGCGCGGAGAGGTGCATATTAACTGCCGTTGCGTGGGCTTCAGGCAATTTGGTCAGCTCAAAATAGTGGGTGGCAAAGAGGCTGAAGGATTTGTTTTTTTGCAGCAAATGTTCGGCAATGGCTTGGGCAAGGGCGAGGCCGTCAAAAGTCGAAGTGCCGCGACCGACTTCGTCCATGAGGACGAGGGATTGCTCGGTGGCGTGGTGGAGGATGTAGGCGGTTTCGCTCATTTCAACCATGAAGGTGGAGCGGTTGGAGGCTAAATCGTCCGATGCGCCGATGCGGGTGAAGATTTGGTCGATGGGGCCGATTTGGGCTGAATTGGCAGGCACGAAGCTGCCGGTGTGCGCCATGAGGACGATGTGGGCGACTTGGCGCATGTAAGTGGATTTACCGCCCATGTTGGGGCCGGTCAGGAGCATGAGGCGGTGTTTGTGGTCGAGGCGGGTGTGGTTGGCGGTAAAGTGGCGCACTTGTTGCTCGACGACGGGATGGCGGCCGTTTTCGATATGGATGACGGGGTAGTCGGCGAACTCAGGACAAACGAAGCCGCGTTCGGCGGCAATGGCGGCAAACGTAGAAAGTACGTCGAGGGCAGCCGCGGCTTTGGCTGCTTTCTGAAGCTGCGGCAAGGCCGTCTGAACTTCTTTCAACAGGGCTTCAAACAGGTGTTTTTCCAATGCCAATGCTTGCTCTTGCGCGGTCAGAACTTTGTCTTCGAAGGTTTTTAGTTCGGGGGTGATGAAGCGTTCGGCGTTTTTGAGGGTCTGGCGGCGTTGGTAGTCGGCGGGGGCTTGTTCGGCTTGAACTTTGGATAACTCGATGTAGAAGCCGTGGACGCGGTTGAACTCGACTTTGAGGGTGGAAAGACCGGTGCGTTCACGTTCGCGCGCTTCAAGCTCGAGCAGGAATTCGTCGCCGTGGTTTTGTATGTGGCGCAACTCGTCGAGTTCTGTGGAATAGCCTTGGTTGATGACGCCGCCGTCTTTGAGCCAGACGGCGGGTTCGGGCATTACGGCGGCTTTGAGGGTTTCGGCAACGGGCAGTGTTTCGGGGAAAACGGCTTTGAGGGTTTCTAAGAGACTGCTGCCCTCGGCGGACAATTCGATTTCGGACATGGCAAACAAGCTGTCGCGCAGGACAGCTAGGTCGCGCGGGCGGGCGTTGCCGACGGCGATGCGGGCGGCGATGCGTTCGATGTCTGCGATGTTTTTCAGACGACCTTGCAGGGTTTCGTATTGTGAATCCAGCGCGGCAACAGCTTCTTGGCGGGCGCGGATGTGGGCGCGACTGCGTAAGGGGTGGTGCAGCCAGAGTGCCAAGAGGCGGCTGCCCATGTGGGTGGCGCAGCCGTCGAGTATGGAAAACAGGGTCGGCGATTTTTTGCCGGAGAGAGTTTGCGTGATTTCAAGATTACGGCGCGTGGCGGCGTCCATGCCGATATATTGGCTGTCGGTTTCGAGCGAAATGCCGTCGAGGTGTTGCGGCATCAGGTTTTGCGTCAGGCGGATGTAGTTCAACAGCGCACCCGCCGCACCGACGGCGGCTTCGTGTTCTTTGCCGTCCAAACCGAAGCCGTGCAGGTCTTGGCAGCCGAAGTATTCGGTCAACAATTTCGCGCCCGCGTCGGCGGCAAACTGCCATGAGTTCAGGCGTGTGATGTTGGCGGAGGTTGCCTGAAAACCGTCAGGAAGGTTTTTGCCTTCGGGCAACAGGATTTCCGCCGCCTGCAAACGCGCCAGCTCGTCAGCGAGTTTGTCCGCCGTCGTCAGCTTGGTTTTGAATTCGCCGCTTTGCAAAGATGCCCACGCGATGGCGATGTGTTTTTTATCCGCGTTCACCGCCGCGATGCGGTTGGTTTCCTTGTCTTCCAAAAATGCCGCGTCGGTCAGCGTGCCGGGCGTAACGATGCGCACGACTTTGCGCTCCACCGGCCCTTTACCCGCGCCGACTTCGCCCACCTGCTCGCACACCGCCACGCTTTTGCCCATTTTAACCAGTCGCGCCAGATACTGCTCCGCCGCATGAAACGGCACACCCGCCATCTTAATCGGCACGCCGTCCATCTGCCCGCGCGTGGTCAGGGTAATGTCCAACAGCTTTGCCGCCTCCACTGCGTCATCCAAAAACAACTCGTAAAAATCGCCCATGCGGTAAAACACCAGCTTGTCGGCGTGTTGCGATTTGATGGCGAGATACTGCTGCATCATCGGGGAGACGGTGGGTTTAGACATGGAAAAGCCTTAGAAACGCAAAAGCGTTATTGTAACAAAAGGCCGTCTGAAAAACAGGTTTCAGACGGCCTTTAACAGCAGCTTGGTTTTAAGCCAAAGCCACTTCCAAATTATCAATCAGGCGCGTGGTACCCAAACGGGCGGCGGCAAGCACCACCAATTCTTTATCACCGACATGAGCCACTGCCAGGCTGTGTGCATGGCGGATTTCAACGTAATCAACCACCCAGCCGGCATCGGTCAAACGGCGGATACATTCGGCCTCAAGCTGGGCGTAATCCAGATTGCCGTTTTTCAGGGCTGCGGCAATGTTTTGCAACTCTTGATAGAGGCGTGGCGCTTCTGCGCGCTCTGCTTCGCTCAAATATTGGTTGCGGCTGGAAAGTGCCAGGCCGTCTGAAGCGCGGCCGGTATCGACCGGGACGATTTCGATATTGAAATTCAAGTCTTCAACAAAGCCTTTGATAATCGCCAGCTGCTGATAGTCTTTTTTGCCGAAACAGGCGGTATCGGGTTGAACAATATTGAACAACTTAGTCACAACGGTCGCAACGCCGCGGAAATGGCCCGGACGGAATTTACCGCACAATTCGTTTTGCAGGTGCGGAGGCTCGACATTGAAACGCTGTTCCACATTCGGATACAGCTCTTTTTCATCAGGCGCAAACACGACGGCAACGCCCTCGCCTGCCAATTTGTCGGCATCTTGTTGCAACGTGCGCGGATATTTGTCGAAATCTTCACCTTGTCCGAATTGCAGGCGGTTGACAAAAATACTGACCACAACGTTATCGGCACGTTTTTTTGCTTCGCGCACCAGCGCAAGATGGCCTTCGTGCAGATTGCCCATGGTCGGCACAAATGCCACTTTTCCGGCAGTTTTGCGCCACTCGCGCAATTCTTTAATCGTATGAATAATTTGCATGGTTTGAAAAATCCTTTATCTTTTCCGCCGTTTCATCAACGGAAATCACGCGCCGATTATACGCTTTTATTCATCAAAAAGGCCGTCTGAAATAAGTTTCAGACGGCCTGGTTTTTATTTTATCCGGCAAACGTATGTTCGACAGACGGGAACGTTTTTGCTTTAACTTCGTTCACATAGGCTTTGACCGCAGCTTGAACGCTGTCTTTGCCCTGCATAAAGTTTTTCACGAATTTTGCGGTTTTACCGGGGAAAATGCCGAGCATATCGTGCATCACCAAAACCTGACCGTCGCAATCCACGCCTGCGCCAATACCGATGGTCGGGCAAGAAACGGTTTCGGTTACTTTTTTCGCCAACTCTGCAGGAACGCATTCCATCAATACGATTGCCGCACCTGCCTCATCATGCGCTTTGGCGTCGTTAAGCAACGCTTCCGCCTTATCGCCGCGGCCTTGAACTTTATAGCCGCCGAATGCAAACACGGATTGCGGGGTCAGGCCGATGTGCGCGCAAACAGGAATGCCGCGCATTTGCAGAAATTCAGTGGTCTCCGCCATCCAGACGCCGCCTTCGAGTTTGACCATATGCGCGCCGGCCGCCATCAATTCGGCCGCCGCCGCAAATGCCTGCTCTTTGCTCTGCTGATACGCGCCAAACGGCAAGTCGCTGACAATCATTGCATTTTGAGTGCCGCGAGCCACGCATTCAGTGTGGTAGCACATATCCTGCAAGCTCACCGGCAAAGTGGACTGACGACCTTGCACCGCCATGCCCAAAGAATCGCCGACCAGCAGTACATCTACGCCGGCATTGTCCATTAGCGCGGCAAAGCTGGATTCATAAGCGGTCAGCATGGCGATTTTCTCGCCCTCTGCTTTCATTTTTTGCAAAGTGTTTACGGTAATCATGGTGTTGTGTGTTCTGCCCGACGGGCAGCCCTTTGTTATAAATGGAAACGCGGTATTATAAGGTCTGCTTTTAAAATATCAAAGCATAAGCAAAAAGCCCGACTGCTTTCACAATCGGGCTTTTAATTGGTGCCGGCACCAAGAGTCGAACTCGGGACCCCCTGATTACAAGTCAGGTGCTCTACCAACTGAGCTATACCGGCTTACTGAAATGCCTTGCGGCACCATCAGTCTTTAACTGGTGCCGGCACCAAGAGTCGAACTCGGGACCCCCTGATTACAAGTCAGGTGCTCTACCAACTGAGCTATACCGGCAAGGAAGTCGGCATTATGCCGATAAGTTCCCATCTTGGCAAGCATTTTAAAACAAAGTTACTCATGAAATTATAAAAACCAATGATTTTAAAGAAAATTAAATAATACCTTACCTCTTAATTCAACACGCTCAAAGGCCGTCTGAAAACCGCTCCAGCGCAAAACATCATGGTTTCTGTTAAAATAACACCTTCTACATCTTTCCGTCTTTGCCCATGCCGCCCCGCCATCCTTACCGCCGCCTACGCCCAGCCAAATCCCATCTGCCCGAAGTCGGCATTTCCGAAGAAGGCAATATCCGTTCTCTGCACTTGGGCAGCGACACCATTCAAAGCTCCATGAATGTCGATCATCCGTCCGAGCTGGTGTTGTCGTACAGCCGCGCCATGATGGGTTGGCTGCTGTTTGCAGAAACCCCGCCCAAACACATCACCCAAATCGGCTTGGGCGGCGGCTCGTTTGCCCGTTGGATAGACAGCTACCTGCCCGATACCAAGCAAACCGCCATTGACATCAATCCGCAAGTCATCGCCGTGGCGCGCAGCCTATTTGAATTGCCGCACGAAGGCGAAAATTTTGAAATTATCGAGGCAGATGGCGCGGAATATATTAAAGTGTTCCGCCACAATACTGATGTGATTTTGGTAGATGGTTTTGACGGCGAACAGATTATCGATGCTTTAGTGGAAGAGCCCTTCTTCCAAGACTGCCGCAACGCCCTCTCTCCAGACGGTGTATTTGTCACCAACTGGTGGAGCGGCGACCAGCGTTATCAACGCTTTGTCGAACGCCTGCTCAACGTCTTTGACGGCCGCGTGCTCGAGCTGCCTGCCGAAAGCCACGGTAACGTAGCGGTCATGGCGTTCCAAAGCAGCCCTAAAGAACAAAATCTCGACAACCTGAAAAAACGTGCAGAAAAATTAAGCGAAAAATACGGCTTGGACTTCAAACGGATGCTTGCTGATTTGAAAGCCAACAATCAAAACAACGGCAAGAATTTTTATCTGTAAACCGCTTCATGCCGTCTGAAAAAACAAACAAGGACACACTCATGCTCAAACCCGACATCATTCAAATCCCCGGCCCGGCCGGTTTGCTGGAAACCATCTACCTGCCAAGCACACAAGAATCCGCCCGCGGCGTTGCCGTCATCAACCACCCCAATCCCCTGCAAGGCGGCACCAACACCAACAAAGTCATCCAAACCGCCGCCAAAGCCCTCAGCCAACTCGGCTTCCATTGCTACCTGCCCAATTTGCGCGGCGTAGGCAATAGCGAAGGCGAACACGACTACGGCCGCGGCGAAACGCAAGACTGCATTGCCGTTATCGACTACGCCCGTGCGCAACATCCTGATGCACCGCAATTCGTCCTGGCAGGTTTCTCATTCGGCGGCTACGTTTCCACCTTTGCCGCCCAAGAACGCACGCCTGATTTACTGTTGCTGATGGGCGCAGCCGTCCATCACTACACCGACCGCCCGGAACCATCCGACGTTCCCGATGTTGCCAAAACATTAATGATTCATGGCGCGGAAGACGAAGTCGTCGAAATCAACAAAGCCCTGACATGGGCAGAACCCCAAGGCCTGCCTGTTGTGACCATTGCCGGTTCGTCCCACTTCTTCCACGGCAAACTCATCGTTTTACGCGACACGATCACACGGTTCGCACCGGCTTTATTAGGCTAAAATCCGGCTACAAAATAAAACAAGGCCGTCTGAAAGCTTTTTCAGACGGTCATGTTTGTATGAAACCTTATTATCTAAATATCAGGCTCAAGTATTCAGAAATCCATCAAGGATTTTCTACTTAACATATCAATTCTGAGTCAACCAATACTGCAAACCAATCAAAGTCTTACCATCTTTGATTTCATCGTTTGCCAATGCATTGCGCACCTCTTCCTTGCTCATCAGGACAGTTTCTGTAATTTCATCCTCATCATTGCTTAACTCGCTACCCAAACGCACGCCTTGCGCTTGGTAGAGATACATTTTTTCATCGCAAAAACCGACTGCGGTATAAAAGGAGTACAACAGTTTGACACTGTCGGCGACATATGGCGTTTCTTCCGCCAACTCACGCAAAGCGCATTCGGCAGGATCTTCATCCGCCACATCCAATTTACCCGCCGGCAATTCCAACGTCGCCTGATCGGCGGCATAACGCCATTGGCGTACCAAAACAACTTTACCGTCTTCCGTTTCAGCCAATACACACGCAGCACCCGGATGACGGATCACAACCCGTTGACTTTCGTTGCCGTTGGGCAGGCGAACCCGATCGCGGCTGATGGTAACAAAAGAACCTTCGTAGATTGGCTCACTGCTTAATTTAGTTTCTTTCAAATCCATTTTTTACCTCATTTCCAAATTATTAAAATATTAAAGGCCGTCTGAAATTTTACAGAAAATAAACTCAGAGGATGCCTTTTCTAATATTTACCGCTGATGTCGTTGTTGCAAACGCTCCGTATGTGTTCGCAGCTTTTCACTATTTGCTTGGTAGTCACTTGAAGACAATACAGCAACTATTGCCTCTACCTCATGAGGAAGCAATAATGCCGTCTGAAAATTCTTAATATAAGCCGCCGCCTGCCTAATACGGCAAACATTTGGTGGCATTTTCGATTTCAACTCACAATCACCTAAGAAAACTACCATTGAATGAAACTTCTCCTCAGGAAATTGCAATAGTTCTGACAATGCTTTGATATGAGCATAATTCTGACGCAACGGGTTTTGAAAATAATGTTTCTGTTTATAGATTATTTGCGTCCATTTAGATTGCTTTTCACTACCAAAAATCCAACCTGTGTAATTTTTAGTTTCTATCACAAATATCCCAAAGATTGAGACATAAATATGATCAATTTGTGTCGTACCATCTCGAGATGGAATAATTAAATCGTGAAACTCAAAATAAGTTTTCTCATCTAAATTTTTTCCAATTACAGAACGAACTGCTATTTCCCCCATGCTTCCCTTTATTTTAGGATTTCTCAACAGTGCTTTTAATAAAAGCAAAGGAATAATGATCAGAAAAATCCAAAATATACCTGACATACTTCCCAATATTTGTTCAATCATGACGTTTTCTTTTTTATTTAAAACTAAAAATTTATATATTTATGGTTTATTCCCGAGTGCGTTCAATCTCAATACCGACCTGCGCCACATCGGGCAAGATACCCGGTTTCACAATACGTACGCGTACTTTGACCGCACCAAAATCATTTAAAATCAATTGGGCGATATGTTCCGCTAAAGTTTCCAACAGTAAAAAATCCTGTTCGGCAAGGCTGCGGCGTACGACTTCGCATACTTCGCCATAATGGATGGTGTCGCCGATATCGTCGCTCGTGCCGGTACGCTCGGGAACACTGATTTCCAAATCCAAAATCAAAGTCTGTTTACGCTCGCGTTCCCAATCATATACGCCGATTAAAGTATCGGCCTTCATGCCGTACAAAAAGATTTTATCCATTTTCCTGTCCGTTTTTTTGATAGAATAACCGTTCCCATTTTAAGTAAAGCACCCAAAATGTTCAATGTACTCGCCATTATTGCCGCCTATCTTATCGGCTCCCTGTCTTTTGCCGTCATCGTATCAAAATATTACGGCATAGACGATCCGCGCACTTACGGCTCCGGCAACCCCGGTGCCACCAACGTCTTGCGCAGCGGTAAGAAAAAAGCAGCCGCACTGACCCTGCTCGGTGATGCAGTAAAAGGCTTGGTTGCCGTCATCTTGGCGCGCTGTCTGCAAGATGCTTTAAATTTGTCTGATGCAACGATAGCACTGGTTGCCATCGTCGCATTGGTCGGCCATATGTGGCCAATATTTTTCAATTTTAAAGGCGGCAAAGGCGTAGCCACCGCATTGGGCGTTTTGCTCGCCCTCTCCCCCGCAACCGCCCTGCTCTGCGCCTTGATTTGGCTGGTCATGGCGTTCGGTTTCAAAGTATCTTCCCTCGCCGCACTGGTCGCCACCGTCTGCGCACCCATCTTCGCTTTCTTCATGATGCCACACGCCTCTTGGGCATGGGCAACCGTATTCATTGCCGCATTGGTGTTATACCGCCATAAAAGCAATATTCAAAACCTGATTCAAGGCAAAGAAAGCAAAATCGGAGATAAAGCCGGAAAATCTTAAAAACGTAGATACAACCAATAAAAGGCCGTCTGAAAGTATATTTTTCAGACGGCCTTAATAGCTTTTATTCACGCATAATCAGTCAATCTTAATATATTCCACCGACAAAATCTCTATAATCTCACGTCCTTCCGGTGTATCTAAGACAACTTCATCTCCTTCGCGCGCTTTAATCAGGCTGCGAGCCAAAGGGGAAATCCATGAGATTTTGTTTTTAGCGGTATCGATTTCATCTACGCCGACGATTTTGACGGTTTGTTCACGACCGTCTCCGCGCAATAAACCAACGGTGGCGCTGAAAAAAATCTGGTCCGTGGCTTCACGCGCTTCAGGGTCGACGACGACGGCAGCTTCCAAGCGTTTGGTTAGGAAGCGGATACGGCGGTCGATTTCGCGCATACGGCGTTTGCCGTAAAGATAGTCGCCATTTTCGCTGCGGTCGCCATTGCTTGCCGCCCAGTTAACGATTTGGACGATTTCCGGGCGTTCTTTGTTGACCAGATGATAAAGTTCGTCTTTCAATGCCTGCCAACCGGTAGGTGTGATGTAATTTTTGGTTTCGGTACTCATAATGTGTCTATAGCATAATTAAAGGCCGTCTGAACATTAATTTTCAGACGGCCTTTATTGTAAGTCAATTTACTTTATTCTTCATCATCATCGCTATCGCTGATACTGATGCTGTGTTCCATTTTGCTTGGATGAACTTTCAAGCCGCCACAACCTGATTTTTCGGTAGAGAGACGGTTTAGATACACTTCATCGATATCGCCGGTTTGATAAACACCGTTGAAACATGAAGAATCAAAGGATTCGATTTTTGGATTGAGTGCTTTGACTACTGCTTCCAAGTCTTCTAAGTTTTGGAAGACGATACCGTCTGCGCCAATCTCGGCTGCGATTTCTGCCGCGCTGCGGCCGTTTGCAATCAGTTCTTCACGGGTCGGCATATCGATACCGTACACATTCGGATAGCGCACTTCGGGAGCAGCGGAAGCAATGTAGACTTTGCGTGCGCCTGCCGCGCGTACCATTTCAACGATTTCACGGCTGGTCGTACCGCGCACGATGGAATCATCGACCAACAAAACGCTTTTGCCGTTAAACTCGGTTTCCATAGGGCTGAGTTTTTGGCGCACTGATTTTTTGCGTGTTGCTTGGCCGGGCATAATAAAGGTGCGGCCGATATAGCGGTTTTTAATCAGACCTTCGCGGTAAGGTTTTTCGAGATGAACGGCAAGCTCCATCGCGCTGGGTCGGCTGGTATCGGGAATCGGCATCACGACATCGATATCATCGACAGGCAGCTCGCGTTTGATTTTTTCTGCCAAAGATACACCCATATCCATACGGGACTGATAAACGGAAACGCCATCGATGACGGAGTCCGGTCGGGCAAAATAAACATATTCAAAAAGACAAGGGCTTAATTTGGCTTTATCGCTGCATTGACGGGAAATAATCGTGCCGTCAAAACCAATAAATACGGCTTCGCCCGGCTGGATATCGCGTTCCAAATCATAGGCAAGCGCATTGAAAGCAACGGATTCGGAGGCAACAGCATAAGATTTTTTGCCGGATTCGTCAATTTGCGAACCCAAAACCAACGGACGGATACCGAAAGGATCTCGGAAAGCCAGCATGCCGTATCCTGCAATCATGGCTACTACGCCGTATGCGCCGCGCACCAAACGGTGCACTTCGGAAACGGCGTTGAAAATATTGTCGATGGTAAGTTGATAAGGGGCTGTATTTTTAGAGACTTCGCGGCGTAATTCGTGCGCGAATACATTGAGTAGGACTTCAGAATCGGAGCTGGTATTAACGTGGCGCAGGTGTTTGTTGCATACGTTTTCATACAGCTCTTCAGTATTGGTCAGATTACCGTTGTGTGCCAAAACAATGCCGAATGGGGAGCTGACATAAAACGGCTGAGCCTCTGCGCTGCTGCCCGCATTGCCTGCAGTCGGATAGCGGACATGTGCAATGCCTGCATTACCGACCAAGTCTCGCATATTGCGGGTGCGGAACACTTCGCGCACCATGCCTTTGCCCTTGTGCATATGAAATATATTGCCTTCGGCAGTAACAATACCTGCTGCGTCCTGACCACGGTGTTGCAACATCTGCAAACCATCATACAACATCTGATTGACCGGCTCATGACTAACCAAACCTAATACACCACACATATCGTGCTTCTCCGAGTTTGAAGATTAAATGGGTAAGCTGTCATTATAAAATAATTTAGATGAGTTTGCTCAAATTGTTGACAATATGATGCTAAATTTACGCAAATAAAAACGGATTCAGACGGCCCATAGGCCGTCTGAATCCGTCAAACTCAATCATCCAATTCTTCAACTTCAGCTATTTTACCAGAAAGATGGGGCATTGCGGTATCTTTTCCAGGCAGATAAGGCATCGCAGCATCGGCCAGTGATTCAAAATATGGAATTGTGTGTGAACTTTGCCACTCTTCCGTTTTCGGCAAATCAGTGTGTGAAAAAACCATCACTGCCAGTGTCACCAAAATCACACCTTTCACTGCACCGAATACGCCGCCAAGCAAACGGTTGATGCTTCCTAAACCAACAGCAGACATCAAACTGCTCAACAGCGATCGTGCCAGCTTCTGCAACAGCCATGCCAGAAAAAACACGGCGGCAAAGCCCATCGCAACCGCCAAAGAATGCGGCTCAACCGATTTAAAGACCACATCGGCAAATGGCACGGCAAGCGTTCTGGCTGCAATAAACGATACCACCCACGCCACCATCGCCCCTGCTTCGGCAATAATACCCCGTGTCAACGAGATAATGATGCAGATGACGATGACGGCGGCAGCCAACAAATCGGCAACAGGCAGATTACTCACTGGTCACCTGACCGGCAATGCCATGTACACGCAATTTGTTCAAATCGCGCTCTGCATCGCGTGCATTTTTATAACTGGCTGATTTCACGCGATACACCTTACCTTTATCGGTCATCACTTCAGTAATGGTCGAATCGATACCTGCGGCTTTCATTTTACGTTGCAGGCTTTGTGCGCGTTCTTTTTCAGCATAACCTGCCTGAATGGCGGCTTTTTTCGCAGGCTTGGCTTCTGCTGTTTCTTTTTCAGCTTTAGGCTTGGCTTTTTCAGACGGCTTCTCTGCAGTTTTTACCTTATCGGCTTTTTCTGCTTTGGCCGTTTCCGGTTTAGCTTTTTCATTTTTTGGTTTTTCAACTTTGGCTTCTGCTTTCTTGGCAGGTTCGGCCTTGTCTTTTACGCTGTCTTTGCTGTTTTTGGCAGATTTACGCTCGGCAATGGCTTTCTCTGCTTTTTCCAATTGTGCCAATTTATTGCGTTCGGCAGCGGCTTCACGCTCTGCTTTTTCAGCACGCGCTTGAAGTGCGCGTTTTTTAGCTGCCAATGCGTTTTCTTTCTCAGCAGCTTCCTGTTGGGCTTGTGTTTTACGGGCCGCAGCAGCACGTTGCTCAGCCTGACGTTGGCGGCGCTCTTCAGCTCGGCGCTCCGCAGCTTCACGTTTGGCAGCCTCGGCGCGTTGAATACGTTCGGACTCTTCCAAGCCTTTAATATTGCCGTCATCCAAAGTATCGTTGATCAAAACCAACGGCTCGCCGACATCTTCGGGAGCAGATTCACGGTTTGGCTTCAATACTTCAACCGGCGCATTGTCTTCTTCGTCGCCTGCATTTTGAGGTTTGCTTTGCGCTTCGGCATCCGCATGGCGGGCTGCTTCTTCAGCCATCGCAACATCCTCTTTATTCGGCTCTAGGACAACAGCCTTGCTGGGCTCATCAGCCGTTTTGACTTGGCTCTGACCGACAGGCGCTTCTTTAAACGGTGAATTTTTATCGTCGCCGGAAGTCAGTGCCAGACCGAACAGCATACCCGATGCCACCACCAAGCCGGAGGCCAAGACCAAGCGACGGCGGTTGCGACGTTTGAGTTGTTCGTAACCGTCTAAATCGTATCCGTTTGGAGTTTCTTTTTGTTTATTGTCGGACATGATAATTTCCTCGTTAGTGTTCTTTCAAAACAGCCATTACATCGGCAACAGTATGGAATGAGCCAAAAACAACGATTCTATCATTTTCGGTTGCTTTAGCCAAAGCAGCACGATAGGCTGCAGCGACAGTTTCAAAAACATTTACATTGTCGATGCCGTGTTCAGTCAGTTTAGCCTGCAAAGCCTCTACCGTCATGCCGCGCGGCACATCTAAAGGCGCGATATTCCACTCGTCAAACTGATCTTTAACGATTTCCAGCACGCCATCAATATCTTTGTCGGACAACATACTGAATACGGCAGTACGTTTTTGGGCAAAGGCAAGGTTAATCAGGCTGCGGCGCAAAGCACGTGCTGCGTGCGGATTGTGGCCGACATCCAAAACCACCAGCGGACGGCCGGGCAAAACTTGGAAACGTCCAGGATTCTCAACCAACAGCAAACCGCGTTTAATCGCGCCGATGTCAACGGGCAGCTGATTATTCAAACACTCCAACACCGTCAATGCACACGCGGCATTGGACAACTGATAGGCACCGCGCAAAGCAGGAAACGGCAAGGAATTGCGGTTACGGCTTTGACCGTCTGAAGATTGCGGATGGAAGCGGTAGTTCCACTGCACGCTTTCCATTGACGCAAAATCAAAATCCCGCTGAACCATCAACAGTTTTGCGCCAATTTCTTCTGCGTGTTTGACCAATGATTCAGGCGCAGGATTCTGACCGCACACAGCTGGTTTGCCACTACGGAACACTCCGGCTTTTTCAAAACCGACCTGCTCAACGGTATCGCCCAAAAATGCCTGATGATCCAAATCCACGCTGGTGACAACCGAGCAGTCGCCGTCAAATACATTCACAGCATCCAACCGTCCGCCCAAACCAACTTCCAAAATCATTACGTCCACATTTTCACGCATGAAAATATCGACGGCAGCCAAAGCATTAAACTCAAAATACGTCAGAGAAATTTCGCCGCGCGCCGCTTCGATGCGCTCAAATGAGGAAACAATCAGGTCGTCTGAAACCGGCTGAGTGTTGATGGCGATTCGTTCGTTGTAACGCAGAAGGTGCGGACTGGTCAGCGTACCGACTTTAAAACCGGCTTCTTTATAAATATGCGACAAATAGGCGCATACGGAACCCTTGCCATTTGTACCCGCCACCACGACGACAGGACATTGCGGCACCAAATTCATGCGTTTTTTCACTTCTCCCACACGTTCCAAACCCATATCGATAAGGCCAGAACTATGGGCAGTCTCCAAATGAGAAAGCCAGTCTTGTAATGTTTTCATTGTATTTATCGCTTCAAAAGGCCGTCTGAAACAGCCGTTTAATCCATATCTGCCGCAAGTTCTGCTTTGTCTTCTTTTTCCCGACACCAGCGTGCCCATACTTTCAGACGGCGGTAGGCATCACGGTCGGCCATATCGGGCAAGATGCAGTGTTTGACTATTTTTCCGTCAACATTCCATTGCAAAAACAAAGCATGAACCGTCAACATACTGCTGTCTTGCAAAACCGCGCTTCTTCCCTCTTCCTCGCCATTCAAGTAAACCGTCGCACGGTATTGGCGGTCGATGATGATTTTCCTGACCGCATTTTGAGCATGAAAATTAACGCTGCGCCAAGCATAGGCAAAACTACCGGCCAACGCCGCCAACCCCAGCCACATCATCCAGCCGTAAAACTCGGCAAGGCATAAGGCCAACGCCGAAAGGTGTAAGAAGACAATCAGAATTTTCAAAGAACGCGAAGGCTTTAAGGCCGTCTGAAAACTTCTCACGGCTTTACATCATATTGTCGAAAACAGGCGTAATGTTCAATTCCGCCTCTTCCATATCCAAAACCATATCGTGGATTTCGGTATCGAAAAATTCCCAAAAAGCCTTCAAACTCATGTCTTGCGGCCATTTGCTTTTATCAATGTCCCAGCCTGCCAATTCGGCTTCAAAAATCTGCTGGTAACGTTCGTCAAAATAGGAAATGACGGATTCGGGTTCATCAAATTGCGGCACAAGGAATACGGAACAGTTGGTACGCAGTTGCTCGACGGTCAGGTCAGGCATATTTTCATCGGCGGATTTCAGCCATTCCAAAAAACGGGCGGTCGGTTTCAGCACGACAGCAGTACGGTCAACAAAATACATTATTTTCAACTTTCAAAATCATTCAAACCGATCATGCCGTCTGAAATTTCAGACGGCCCGAGTTTAATGTGTCATTACCTGTTGCAGGAATTGTTTGGCACGCTCGTGTTTCGGATTGGTAAAAAATTCTTCCGGCGTTTCGTCTTCCAAAATCTGGCCTTTATCGACAAAAATCACACGGTCGGCGACTTCGCGCGCAAAACCCATTTCATGGGTTACACACATCATGGTCATGCCGCTTTCCGCCAAGTCTTTCATCACTTTCAATACTTCGCCGACCATTTCAGGATCAAGTGCGGAAGTCGGCTCGTCAAACAACATCACACGCGGCTCCATCGCCAAACCGCGTGCAATCGCCACACGCTGTTGCTGACCGCCGGAAAGCTGGCCGGGCAGCGCGTCTTTTTTATGCGCCAAGCCGACACGTTCCAAAAGCTCCATCGCTTTCTTTTCCGCCTCTTCACGGCTTTGGTTTTTCACTTTCATCGGAGAAAGAATAATATTTTCCAAGACAGTCAAATGCGGATACAGATTGAACCCTTGGAACACAAAGCCCACTTCTTCACGCACTTTGTTCAAATCGGTTTTCGGATCGGCAACATTGATGCCGTCTACCCAAATCTCGCCGCTTTCAATGCGCTCGAGTTGGTTTACCGTACGAATCAACGTCGATTTGCCACTGCCTGAAGGGCCGCATACAACGACCACTTCGCCTTGTTTGACTTCCAGATTCACACCGTTGATAACGTGCAAATCTTTAAAATGTTTGTGTACATTTTTGAATTTAATCATTATTTCTTTCCAAACTACCAAAATTTTCGGGGCTTGAGTTGCGTTTACCGCTGCCAAAGCAAAGGAATGGCCGTTTCCAGCCAAAAGCGGCAACTGACTATGCTGCCGGAGATTCCGCCTTTATTGTACCGATTGACTTTAAATTGCTCTTCCCTATCGAGACGATGCCCGGTCAATACTCAAACTGCGCCGATAATTGCTGCTTCAAAACGGTGCCGCTCAGGCGGCATATCCTTACCGGAAAAATACTGCGCCAACTCGCGCCACAAATATGAATCACCCAGAAACCCCCATTGAATAGGAGGTTGCTTAAAAATTGCCATCACTGTTTCAGACGGCCTTTTGAACCAGATAATTGCTCAATTCCACATATTTCTCAGCGGCAATGTGTTCTGCCCTATCTTGCGGATTGATACCGACTGCCTGCAAATCATCATCGCCGGCAAGTTCCTTCAAATTATTGCGTATGGTTTTGCGGCGTTGATGGAAAGCCAGTTTCACCAGTTTGGCAAAATGTTCAAAATCTTCCGCTTTACCGATGCGGTGTTTCACCGGAATCATGCGCACGACGGCCGAATCTACTTTCGGCGCAGGATCAAAGGATTCAGGCGGTACTTCAATCAACATTTCCATATCGAAGAAATATTGCAGCATCACGCCCAGACGGCCATAGTCGTTGGTTTTCGGCTGCGCCACCATGCGTTCGACCACTTCTTTTTGCAGCATAAAGTGCATATCGATCACATCGTCTGCCACTTCGCTTAATCGGAACAAAAGTGGCGTGGAAATATTGTACGGCAGGTTGCCGACAATTTTTTTCTTGCCTTCAATGCTGTTGAAATCAAACTGCAATACATCGCCTTCGTGTATCACCAATTTATCTGCAAACGGCAAGGTTTTCAGACGGCGTACGATGTCGCGGTCGATTTCGCAAACATGCAGGCAGTTAAGTTTTTTCGCCAAAGGCTCGGTAATGGCGGCCAAGCCCGGGCCGATTTCAATCACGATATCATCAGGCTGCGGTCTGACCGCATTGACAATATCGCTAATAATCCGCGTATCCTGCAAAAAATTCTGCCCGAAGCGTTTCCGGGCCTTATGTTCTTTCATATCTTTCTTCAAGCAAGCTGTTTAAGGCAGTATTGTAACTGAAACAGGCGTTTTTGTCGGCACGCTTTCAGACGGCATTTGCCTAATTTTAAGCAAACGGAGGCGATTCCAAACCCAAAGATTTCAGTAGTTGCGCGGTCTCATAAACCGGCAAACCCATCACGCCGGTAAAACTACCCTGCAAATGCTCGACAAATACGCCGCCCAAGCCCTGAATCCCATACGCACCGGCTTTATCCATCGGCTCGCCGCTGGCAACATAGGCTGCAATCTCCTCAGCCGTCAACGTTTTAAAGCGCACTTCGCTCGTCTGCACCACATCATGGCGCACGCCTCGCCAGTAAACGCATACAGCCGTCAGCACTTGATGCGTCCGTCCGGATAAGCGTTCCAGCATATCGACCGCATCCTCCTCGGATTCAGGTTTACCCAAAATAGCCGCACCATCCGCCACCGTCGTATCCGCCGTCAATACAGCAAACTCAGGCTCTTGATCATGAGTAGCAAACCATTGCGCCACTGCCGCCTGATTTTTCTCGCAGGCCATACGGCGCACATACTCTACTGCTGCTTCGCCTTCTTTAGGGGTTTCATCAATATCCACAGGAAGGCGGCGTACCGTGAAACCCAAATTCTCCAAAATCTCACGACGGCGCGGACTGCCCGAAGCCAGATAAATTGCGTTCATTGTATTGGTTTTCCTTATTTTGAAATTTTATGCTGGCCGGACAGGCGGACATAATGCGCGGACGAATACGTCAAAAATTCCTTTTCCTCATCCGTCAGCGGACGCACTTGTTTCACAGGCGAGCCAACGTATAAAAAACCGCTTTCCAAACGTTTGCGCGGAGGCACCAAACTGCCCGCGCCTATCATCACATCATCTTCGACAACCGTATCATCCAAAATAATCGAGCCCATGCCCACCAACACACGATTCCCAATTCGGCAGCCATGCAGCATGACCTTATGCCCAATCGTCACATCATCGCCGATAATCAAAGGTGAACCGTCAGGCTTCGCCGCATTCTTATGCGACACATGCAAAACGCTGCCGTCCTGCACATTGCTGCGCTTGCCGATAGAAATGCTGTTCACATCGCCACGCAATACGGCATAAGGCCAAACGGATACATCTTCCGCCAGCGACACTTCGCCAATCACAACCGAAGTCTCATCTATAAAACAAGACTCATCAACCGACGGCACATAATCCAGAAACGCACGAATAGGGTTTGCCATTTCCAATATCCTTTTCTCAAAACCAAAACTGATCAGGCCGTCTGAAAACACGGCGTAAAACGATTTTATACTACAACCATACTAAATCAAGCCAAAAAATCATCAAAAGGCCGTCTGAAACAGCTTTCAGACGGCCTTTCATCATAAACCTTTATCTTGGCTTACCACTATTTATCATTAGCGCCTCATCCATCTTTTATGGAATAATCGTCTTCATTTGATTGATGGAGAAGCCGATGGAGACACGTTCGGGAAATTATGCAGCATCCCTATTGGTCGTCGGCTGCGTCGTCTTCGGCTTGGGCAGTTTGATCGTCAAATTTGTCGATGTCGGCTCTTACGCCATCGCATTCTGGCGTTTGCTGATTGCCGCCCCCATATTCTTCCTGCTCGGGCGTTTTTTCAGACAAAAAATGCCCACGAAAAGAAAAACGGTTGGCTACGCAATCTTATCCGGCGTTTTCCTCGCATTCGACCTCGCCCTTTGGCACGAAAGCATTCACGCCGTAGGCCCCGGCATTTCCACCTTGCTCAACAGCCTGCAGATTTTCTTTTTAGCCGCCATCGGCTTCTTCTTTTATTCGGAACGCCTAAGTACCTTACAAATTTTAAGTTTGATATTGGCCACCATAGGCGTAGCCTTGATCGGCAGCCCGGAGTTCGGTCATAACGACAATGCCGCATGGGGATTTGTCAGCGGCGTAGTATCCGGTGCCATGCTGACCCTGTCTATGGTTTTCGTACGCAAAACCCATGAGCAGGAAAAAGTCGGTTTGTTTCCGCTCATGATGATTTTAAGCTTCGGCGGTGCAATGGCGCTGGTCATCCCATCTCTACTATTCGATGCCGCCCATCTCTACCCCAAAACTTTAAACGATGTGATTCTTGTCTCCATCTACGGCATCGTCATGCAATGCTTCGCTTGGGCATTAATTGCTTACACCATCCCGCTTTTATCCTTGTCACTGACCGGCCTACTACTGCTCTCCGAACCAGTCGCCGCCATGTTGATTGATTATTTCTGGTTGGATAAACCGATTAATATCGTCCAATGGAGTGGCGCCACTTTGACTTTATTGGCAATTTATTTGGGTTCGTTAAAAGACAAAAAATAGATACAAAAAAGGCCGTCTGAAAAATTTCAGACGGCCTTTTAATCTGTTTATTGCTTATTGGATGCTGGTACCGATACGGCTGAGTTCGCCAAAGTTCATCCAAACAAAGAAGGCTTTACCAACGATCAGTTTGTCATCAACAAATCCCCAATAACGGGAGTCGGCGCTGTTGTCGCGGTTGTCGCCCATCGCGAAATAACGGCCTTCGGGAACTTTACAGATAAAGCCATTGCCGTCTTCTGCGTATTCGCAATTTTCCAAACCGCTTGTTTCAAGCGAGTAATTGCTTTCAGGCATTACTTCGGAGGTGTATTTGTTCAATACGGCAATAGATACGGAAGGCTGACCGGCCTCTTTGATAACGTCAAAATTTTTGCCGTTTAAGGCCGTCTGAAAACGCTCAAGTGTATGAATCATAGACGGATCGGTATCATCTGCGTATTGATAATTGCCGTTTGGTTTTTCGGGAATAATTTCACCGTTAACAGTCAAAACCTTATCACGGTACTCCACAACGTCGCCCGGGATACCGACGATACGTTTGATGTAATTCATCTCAGGCTGGAGCGGATAATTGAACACCACGACATCGCCTCGGGCAATATTGCCGACAGGGATAATGACCTTATTCAAAATCGGCAGGCGGATACCGTAAGAGAATTTGTTCACCAAAATAAAATCGCCTTTGACCAAGCCCGGACGCATGGAGCTGGACGGAATTTGGAACGGCTCGGCAATAAAGCTGCGTAAGACAAAGATAACCAAGATGATGGGAAAAAAACCGCCCATGTAGTCGGTAAAATGCGCATTGTCTTCGCCGGCCTCACTTTTTTTCAGACGGCCTTTATGAATTGCCCAAACAATACCGGTGAACACGACAAACACCAGCAATACGGCGGTAAAGCTCATAAATTCGGACAAAATACCGAATACGCCGACCATGCACAGGAGATAACTCCATTGCAGGCCGGAGCTCCATTCGCCGTTTTCCTGACGCTCTTTACTGCTTTTGAAGTTAAGGACCAAGCCGGCCAGCAGTACAACGATTGCGCCTAAAGTCAGATTTATACTCATTATTTATCACTCACTTGCAGAATCGCCAAGAATGCGCTTTGCGGGATTTCCACATTGCCCACTTGTTTCATGCGGCGCTTACCTGCTTTTTGTTTTTCAAGAAGTTTTTTCTTACGCGTAATATCGCCGCCGTAACATTTCGCCAAAACGTTTTTACGCAGGGCTTTGACGTTTTCACGGGCGATAATCTGACTGCCGATGGCGGCCTGTACGGCAATATCAAACATCTGGCGCGGAATCAGTTCACGCATTTTTGCTGCCAGCTCACGACCGCGGTGAACGGCGCTTTGACGGTGGACAATCAGGCTCAAGGCATCGACTTTTTCGCCGTTGACCATGATGTCGAGCTTAATCAAATCAGACGGTTGGAACTCTTTGAAATGGTAATCCAACGAAGCATAGCCGCGCGAAGTCGATTTAAGCTTATCGAAGAAATCCATTACAACTTCGTTCATCGGCAAATCATAAGTCAGCATGACTTGACGGCCCATGTATTGCATATTGACCTGAACACCGCGCTTTTGGTTACACAAAGTCATGACGTTGCCGACATATTCCTGCGGCACAAGAATGGTCGCGGTAATAATCGGCTCGAGAATGGTTTCGATGCTGCCGATGTCGGGCAGTTTGGACGGGTTTTCGACTTCGATTTTCTCGCCGCTTTTCAACACGACTTCGTAAACCACCGTTGGCGCGGTGGTAATCAAATCCATGTCGAACTCGCGCTCCAAACGTTCCTGCACGATTTCCAAATGCAACAGGCCCAAGAAGCCGCAACGGAAACCGAAGCCTAATGCCTGGGAAACTTCAGGTTCAAATTTCAACGAAGCATCGTTCAGTTGCAATTTTTCCAAAGCATCGCGCAAGGCTTCATAGTCGTGGCTTTCCACGGGATAGAGGCCCGCAAATACTTGGCTTTGTACTTCTTGGAAACCGGGCAGCGGCTCAGAGGCAGGGTTGGCAACCAAAGTAACCGTATCGCCGACTTTTGCCTGTCCCAATTCTTTCACGCCGGTAATCAAAAAGCCCACTTCGCCGGCTTTGAGTTCTTGTTTTTGAACCGATTTCGGCGTGAATACACCCAGTTGCTCAACCTGCGTTTCCGCCTTGGTGCTCATAAAGCGCACTTTGTCTTTCAGCTTGATGGTGCCGTTTTTCACACGAATCAACATGACCACGCCGACGTAGTTGTCAAACCATGAATCAACAATCACCGCTTGCAACGGTGCATTTTCATCGCCGGTCGGCGCAGGGATTTTGGCAACGATTTCTTCCAAAACGTCTTCCACGCCAATACCGCTTTTTGCAGAACATTGCACCGCACCAACGGCATCAATGCCGATAATGTCTTCAATTTCCTGCTCCACGCGATCGGGTTCTGCGGCAGGCAAGTCGATTTTGTTCAAAACGGGCACAACTTCCACGCCCAAATCAATCGCGGTATAGCAGTTCGCCACGGTTTGCGCTTCTACACCTTGGGACGCATCGACCACCAAAAGCGCGCCTTCGCAAGCTGACAGCGAACGGGAAACTTCATAAGAGAAGTCAACGTGTCCCGGAGTATCAATCAGGTTGAGCTGATACACCTGCCCGTCGCGTGCTTTATAGTTGAGCGCGGCGGTTTGCGCTTTAATGGTAATACCGCGCTCTTTTTCGATGTCCATGGAGTCGAGCACCTGCGTACTCATTTCGCGCAAATCCAAACCGCCGCAGTATTGGATAAAACGGTCGGCAAGCGTCGATTTACCGTGGTCGATGTGGGCAATAATGGAGAAATTCCGTATGTTTTTCATATTGTTATTAAGATAAATGCAATTAAAGTCGGAAAGGCCGTCTGAAAAAACAGGGATTCGGTTTTCAGACGGCCTTAGAATAAGGTTGAATCGTTCCGTATTCTAACGGAAATTCAACGTTTCTGCATGATTTTATAGCGATTTGACAATCTCGGTTACCATCTTCGCCGAGCTGACGGCAGCCGTTTTCAAAAACTCTTCAAAGCTGATGTCCGCTTTCTCATCGGCCGAATCGGATACCGCGCGAATAATCACAAACGGCACTTCCAACTGGTAACAAGTCTGCGCAATCGCCGCAGCTTCCATTTCCACTGCTTTTACTTCTGGGAAATGGCTGCGGATTTCCGCGACACCTTCGCTGCTGTGCACAAAACGGTCGCCACTGACAATCAGGCCTTGCGTGACAGCCGCTCCGTCAAACACTTGCGCCGCCTTTTCTGCTTGGCGAATCAAGTTTGAATCCGATGCAAACACGGCAGGAAGTTGCGGTACTTGTCCCCAAACATAACCAAAAGCCGTTACGTCAACATCGTGATGCGCCACAGTTTCGCCGATGACCACATCACCGACCTTCAGGCCCTTGCCCAAACCGCCTGCACTGCCGGTATTGATGACGCAATCCGGTGCAAACTGATGAATGACCCAAGAAGTCGAAACCGCCGCATTGACTTTACCGATACCGCTCAAAACCAATACCATACGTTTTCCGGCCAATTCACCTTCATACGCCGAGAATTTACCGAAGGACACATGCTTGACATTGGTCATGCTTTCACGCAAAAGCTCGATTTCCTGTTCCATTGCGCCGACCACGGCAATTGTTTGTACTGACATCTCGTTACCTTTCCATTCACTAATCGGGCAACATTATAACAGCAGAATTTAAAATCACAGGGATACTGAAAAATCTGCTATATTCCCAGAACGACACCCAATTTAAAACAGATTGATGCTCTAGCTAGCAATCAGCAAATAATGATTGCCTCTGTTATAATTACTATAGATAAAATAACTCTATTTTAAATACCTAAATTCTTATGTTTAACGAAAATACTCCGGGCGCAAAAGAAGAATTGTTCGCTTGGCTACGCCATATGAACAAATACAAAGGCTCCGACCTTTTCATTACCACCAATTTCCCGCCGGCCATGAAAGTGGACGGTAAAATTACGCGACTGAGCGATGAGCCGCTGAGTGCTGAAAAATGTATGGAAATCGCTTTTTCGATTATGTCTTCCAAACAGATCGAAGAATTTTCTTCCACCAACGAATGCAACTTCGCCATCAGCCTGCCCGATACCAGCCGCTTCCGTGTCAATGCCATGGTTCAACGCGGTGCAACTGCTTTGGTGTTCCGCTCCATTACCAGCAATATACCGAAATTTGAAACGCTCAATCTGCCCCCTATTCTGAAAGACATTGCCCTCAGAAAACGCGGCCTGATTATTTTTGTCGGCGGTACAGGTTCGGGCAAGTCCACTTCCCTCGCCTCCCTTATCGACTATCGAAACGAAAACAGCTTCGACCACATCATTACCATTGAAGACCCGATTGAGTTTATCCACCAACACAAAAACTGCATCATCACCCAACGTGAAATCGGCGTAGATACCGAAAATTGGCCGATTGCGCTGAAAAACACCCTGCGCCAAGCGCCGGATGTTATCTTGATTGGCGAAATCCGCGACCGCGAAACCATGGACTACGCGATTGCCTTCGCGGAAACCGGCCATTTGTGTATGGCGACACTGCACGCCAACAGCACCAACCAAGCACTCGACCGCATCATCAACTTCTTCCCCGAAGAGCGCCGTACCCAGTTGCTGACCGACTTATCACTCAACCTGCAAGCCTTTATTTCACAACGACTGATTCCCCGTGAAAGCGGACGGGGTCGTGTGGCGGCGGTTGAAGTTTTGCTCAATTCGCCAATTATTGCCGACTTGATTCAAAAAGGCGAAGTCCACAACATCAAAGAAATGATGAAAAAATCAACCGGCATGGGCATGATCACTTTTGACCAAGCTTTGTATGATTTATATGAAAACGGCGATATCAGCTATCAAGACGCTATTAAAAATGCCGACTCCGCCCATGATTTACGCTTAGATATTCAATTACGAAGCCGTCGTGCACAAAATGCCGGTCCGGATTTAGAATTGATTTAACAGCTTCCAAGCATAAAAAAAGGCCGTCTGAAACCTCACTACGAGTTTCAGACGGCCTTTATTCCATCAAATAATCAAGCCTGTTTCAATTTTGCATCGGCATCACGCAATGCAGTACGCAGACCTTCCTCGATAACCGGATGGTAGAACGGCATATCCAGCATTTGCGGAATCGTCATCTTCATTTGATGCGCCCAAGCCATCAAGTGTGCCAAATGTTCGGCAGCAGGGCCGACAACTTCCGCACCAATGAAACGGCCGGTCGCTTTCTCAGCATACAAACGCATATGGCCTTTGTTTACCAACATAACGCGGCTGCGGCCTTGGTTTCGGAAGGAAACTTCTCCGATGACAAACTCATCAGGTTGATATTTTGCCGCAACTTGCGCATATTTCAAACCGATAGTGGCAATTTGCGGACTGGTGAATACCACGCCGATTACGCTACGGCGCAAACCGCCCTCAACATTCGGGAAAATAGCGGCATTGTGACCGGCAATTTTGCCTTGGTCGGAAGCTTCATGCAACAGAGGCAATTGATTGGACGCATCGCCTGCGATGAAGATGTGCGGAATGCTGGTTTGCATGGTCAACGGATCGGCAACAGGCACACCACGCGCATCTTTTTCGATATTCAGGTTTTCCAAACCGATATTGTCTACGTTCGGACGGCGACCGGCGGCAGCCAAAGCATATTCGGCATGGAACACACCTTTTTCGCCATCTTGTTCCCAATGAACTTCAACATTACCTTCAGCATCCAGTTTGACTTCGGTTTTGGCATCCAAATGCAAAGTCAACTCTTCACCAAAAACGGTTTTGGCTTCTTCAGCGACAACAGGATCGGAAATACCGCCAATGGCACCAGCCACGCCAAAAATTTCAACTTTTACGCCCAAACGGTGCAAAGCCTGACCCAACTCTAAGCCGATTACGCCAGGACCGAATACGGCCACACTCTTAGGCAGGGTATCCCAAGAGAAAACATCATCGTTCACAATCAAGCGATCGCCCAAAACTTCCCACTGAGGGAAAATCACAGGGCGCGAACCTGTGGCAATCACAAAACTTTTTGCAGTAATTTGAGTGTGGTCATCGATTTGGACGGTGTGTTCGTCAACAAATTTTGCCGTACCCATAATACGCTTGTCGGCAGGCCACTCTTCTACATCGCTGACTACAAAACCGACAAAACGGTCGCGTTCGGACTTCACTCGATGCATGACTTCTTCGCCGTTTACCGTTACGCTGTCTTTATCCAAATGCACGCCAAACGGATCAGTATGCAGAGCATGATGGCGCGCTTCCGCAGCCGCAATCAGCAATTTGGACGGCATACAGCCGACACGCGCACAAGTTGTTCCGAATACATTGTTTTCAATCAGGTAAACATTGTCTGTTTGAAGTCGGGCATTGCGAAATGCGCCCATACCGGCTGTACCGCCACCCAGCACTACCACATCTGCTTGAATCTTTTTCATATTTTATCCTTACTGTCTATATCCAAACCGATATTGCCATCAGGTTATCCGTTTTCAGACGGCCTAAACTTCATAAACTATCAAAATTTAAAAATTAATAGTCAATACCTAAATATCGATTTAAAACAATAATCTCAAATTCTATTTGTAAATATAGAGTTATTCAGAACGCCGATTTGCAAACGTCGTCTGAATAACTCTATATTTGGGTCTTTCAGACGGCTTTTTCAAGCCGTCTTAAGCATACAGGCAATTAGTTTTTAGCCAAGTAAGCTTCCAAGTCTTCGCTGCCGCCGATGTATTTACCGCCGATGAATACTTGAGGAGCAGTCATCTTGCCGGTAATAGCGCGTACGGAAGTAACAGTTGCATCTTTGCCCAATACGATTTCTTCGTAAGACAAGCCTTTGTCTTGCAGCGCTTTTTTAGCTTTAGCGCAGAATTGGCAGCCAGGTTTGGTGAAGATGGCAACAGACTCTTGAGCTTTCCAGTCAGGAGCAATGTATTTCAACATAGTGTCAGCGTCAGACACTTTGAAAGGATCGCCTGGTTCTTCAGGTTCGATAAACATTTTTTCAACCACGCCGTCGTTAACCAGCATGGAGTAACGCCAAGAGCGTTTGCCGAAGCCCAAGTCTTCTTTGCCAACCAACATGCCCATGCCTTCAGTGAATTCACCGTTGCCATCAGGGATCATGTAAATGTTGTCGGCTTCTTCTTCAGCAGCCCAAGCGTTCATTACGAAAGTGTCGTTTACAGATACGCAGTAGATTGCGTCAACACCGTTTTCTTTGAACGCACCAAACAATTCGTTGTAGCGTGGCAGGTGAGAAGAAGAGCAAGTTGGAGTAAATGCGCCAGGCAGAGAAAACACGACTACTTTTTTGCCTTTGAACAAATCATCAGTAGAAACATCTTTCCAAGTGTCGCCAACGCGAGTGCGGAATACTACGGAAGGTACTTTTTGACCGGTACGATCTTGCAAAGCCATTTTTAAGCTCCTTAAAAATTCGGGTTTGAGAAATGAATCAATGCTTGCATTCTAATGCAGGCCCATCGATTTGTATAATTTATAGTTCAAATAATATTAATTACATCAAACTATCAATTCAATTAAACCGAAAACAGCTATTCCTCTAAATGAAGGCTATCTGAAATAAAACAAGTGCCTGACTGAAATTATTTTTTAGGTAAGGGCTGAACGGGAGAATCCGAAGCCACAATTTCACCGATGGCTGTTTCCGCAATATCCTTCAAAGCATAGCGGTCTTTATCAGGCATATCTGTCGATTTGTACTGAGGCGAGAAATCCAAGCGGATACAGATTTTCTTCATAGAAACAATGCGCCATAAAGATTGAAGCAGGTTTACCTCCGCATAGGATGGCAGAACCGTCCGTTGTCCTTCGTCATCATAATATCGCAAAGTTACCGCCTGAATCGGCGCTTTCGCATCAATAGCCGATTGGAACAGGGCAGCTTTAAACGGCAAAATACCCAAGCCGGAAGAAGTACGCGCCTCAGGGAAGAAGCTGACATTCTGCCCTGCTTTCAATGCTGCACAAATCGCCTGATTAATCGGCTCGATATCTCGGCGGGAATTGCGGTTGATAAACACCGTGCCGGCATTTTTACCCATTTTTCCCAAAACCGGCCAACCGCTGATTTCCTGCTTGGCAATAAAACTGCTCGGATAAACGGCGCTCATGGCAAAAATATCCAACCAAGACACATGATTGGCTACCACCAAAGTACCACTCACATTTCCTTGAGGCGGTACGCCGATTTCCAATTCGATATCCAAAGCATCCAATGCGCCTTTTCCCAAAACAACCACCGCATGATTGCGTTCCTCTGCATTATTGCCATCGATGGCACGCAAATTCCGACCGGTTCGGAACAACCAAGCCGCCAAACGGCAAAGTCGGCTCAGACGTTTAAAAAAAGGAGCTTTTTGTTTAGACATAAAATTTCTTCTGTATTGTGTTCATTATGTTCAGACAGCCTCTGACATTTAAGGCCGTCTGAAACTATTTCTGGCAATTTGGACAATAAAATGTTCCACGCTGCCCCAAAGTTTCTTTAAAAATCAACCCGCCACATTGGACACAAGGCTCATTGTGGCGGCCATAGACCGTATATTCCTGCTGAAAGTAGCCGCTTTTGCCATCGCTATTGACAAAGTCCCGCAGCGTACTGCCGCCCGTTGCAATCGCCCTTTGCAGAACCGCTTTAACGGTTTCCACCAATAATACGCATTCTTTCTTGGTCAGCTTATTCGCCGGACGCAATGGCGAAATACCTGCCTTAAACAGACTTTCATTCGCATAAATATTACCGACACCAACCACCACTGCATTATCCATCAGCGCTAATTTGACTGCACGCTTTTGGTTTTTCAATTTCTGATACAGGTAATTTGCATTAAAATCATCCGAGAGCGGCTCCGGCCCCAGTTTTTCCAACAGCGGATGATGCTCGGCAATACCCTCATACCACAACACCGCACCAAATTTACGCGGATCGTGATAACGCAATACGGTACCGTCATCAAATGCAAAATCTAAATGATCATGTTTATCCGGCGTGGCGATGCGCTCATCATCGGCGGTAAAAATCCGCAAACTGCCGGACATACCCAAATGCATAAGTAAAATACCCGTTTCAAAAGTAACAATCAAATACTTCGCACGCCGGTTGCATGCCAAAACTTTGCGCCCGGCCAAAATTTGCGCCAAGTTCGGATGGATAGGCCATCTCAATTTAAACTGGCGAATAATGACTTTTTCTATCTTTTTGCCATCAATATGCGGCGCGATTCCGCGTAAAGTCGTTTCCACCTCAGGTAATTCAGGCATCATTATTCTCCAAATTCATCATTATCCATCATTATATATAGGTCGTCTGAAAACTATTCGGCCAAACGTGCCGTACTTAAAGCAACCGTATTGCCATCAAATGCAGATTCCAATTCAGGCAAAGGATGGACACCAATCAAATGTTTTGTTAAAACCACACCATACACCGCCGCACACTGCGGCCACCACCTATCCCCTGCCTTTTCCATAAACTGCCAAAATTTCAAAGCAGATGATGAATTCACAGCAGGCAGATAATCCATAAACTGCCCATATTCCATTTCAAAACCAATAGCGGCAGTTTTTCGTTTCAACTCAGCCAGAGCCAAGCATTGAGATTTCATAGGCAGTCTTTTGCCATCAAACCACGAGCTCAACCCCCACAAAGATTTAGGGTTAAACCCCGTCAAAATCAACCTACCCTCGGGTTTTAATATCCTAAATGCTTCTTGCAACACCAAATCGGCAGTTGAAATTTCCAAAAGATGGGGCATCAATAACACATCCACGGAATGCGTTTCAAATGCCAACATTTCAGCATCCATCCGCACATCGTGCGGCACCACAATCATATTTTCAGACGGCCTCTGCCATATGCCGCCCAATTGAACCACCACTTGGCCATTCAAATATTGCAAATGCCGTCTGAAAAAATCCTCCTCTTTTTGAGCAAGATATTGCCCCATTGGCGTTTGCATAAAAAAAGTTTCCATTAAATGCTCCCCTATGCATCCCGACTTGTGTGACAGAATTTTAACACCACGACCACATCATACACGCAAATTCCCTGCCCGACTTGACGTTTGAATGCTGAAACGATACCATCGAAGGGACAAAATTTTATTATATATTTGATAACTCTATTTACTATGGCAAAACTAAAAACCATCGTTCTGACCGTTTCAAGCCTGTCGGCAGTTTCCGCCACAGCCTACGCGCAAAACGCTACGCCCAACCAAGTCGGCATGGCAATGATGCGCCTCAACTCTTCCCTGCTCGACCAAGCCAAAGCACAAACCTTCGGCTCTGGTAGCTTGTGGGCATCCTTACGTAAAGACTTCCGTATTAACGAAGTCAACACAGAACTGGTTCGCCGCCATGAAAACAAATTTGCTGCAAACAGTGCATATTTCGACCGCACCATCTCCCGCAGCAAACCTTATATGTACCATATTGCCAATGAAGTTAAAAAACGCAATATGCCCGCCGAAATCGCTTTGCTGCCTTTCATTGAAAGCGCATTTGTAACCAAAGCCAAATCACACGTCGGCGCATCCGGCCTGTGGCAATTTATGCCGGCTACCGGCCGCCACTTCGGCTTGGAAAAAACGCCTTTGTATGACGGCCGCCACGACGTTTACGCTGCTACCGATGCCGCATTAAACTACCTGCAATACTTGCACAATATGTTCGGCGACTGGTCTTTGGCCCTTGCCGCTTACAACTGGGGTGAAGGTAACGTCGGTCGCGCCGTAAACCGTGCCCGCGCGCAAGGTTTGGAGCCGACATACGAAAACCTGCGTATGCCGAACGAAACACGCAACTACGTTCCCAAACTTTTGGCCGTCCGCAATATCGTCGCCAATCCGCAAACTTTCGGCATGAATATCAGCGAAATCAGCAATCAGCCGTATTTCAAATCTGTCAGCATCGACAAACCTATTGATAACAGCACAATCGCTCGTTTTGCAAACATCAGCGAAAGCGAACTGTTGGCACTCAACCCAGGTTTCAATGCCCCGGTATTTATCCCTAAAAATAATCGTCGTCTGTTATTACCGGTTTCTGCGGTTTCCGCATTTGAGAAGAACTACCGCAATGCCAATCCAGATACCCTGATGTCTTGGGATATTTATACTTCTTTGGGCAACAAAAAACTTAATGCCATCGCCAACGATACCGGCATGAGCGTAGCCGAACTCAAGCGCCTCAATGGCCTGAGCGGTAGCGCCATTTCTGAAGGCCGCAGCATTTTAGTGGCTAAAAACTCAGCTATCCAAAGCCAAGACATTATTAACTTTATTGACAAAGACAATACGCCGGATACTTACCAATCCAATATGCCGGCCATGTCTCCGATTATTGCTTCCAACGTAGCAGAACCGGTTAAAGTCGCTCAAACTACCGTGACCAATATTGTTGCACCTGTTGTTCCTCAGTCCACTAAACCGGTTGACTTTATTGCACACAGCAAAACTGAAAACGTTACTTCCGTAGCGGTAACAGAAACCAAAGAGCAGCCTCAAGTTGCAAGTATAGAAATGACCGCCCCAGTTGTAGCCATGGTCCATACTGCTATTGAGCCTGCTACCACAAATGTTGCAGAAGCACCCAAAGCGGCTATCCCTGCCGACTTGACTGCACCGACTGTTGCCGCAAACAATGTAGCCCCTTCTCCAGCAGTTGAATCTGTTGCTGCTGCGCCGGTTCAAGAAGAGCATGATGACCTGATGGCTTTGGTACAAAGCCGACCTGCAGAGGAACCTGCAGCGACTGTTGCTGAAGCGACTCCTGAAACCAAACAAGTTCAAACTGTTGTCACTGCTGAAAACGCTCGTACAGAACGTATCGCAGCCAATACCGTTAAACAACAAAGCCGAATCAATGCACGTCTTGCCCGTGTAAGTGGTCAACAAAACACACAAACTGCAGCACTTGCAGCAGGCACACACCGTGTGGAAGATGGCGATACGCTGTTTAACATCTCCAAACGTTACAACTTAAGCGTAGCCGATTTGATTATTGCCAACAACATCAAAGGCAACAATATCAAAAAAGGCCAAATCCTCCGTGTTACAGCTGCTCCGGCAAAAGTCCGCGGCAACCCGATTCAAAACGTTTCCTACACTGTACGCAAAGGCGATACTTTGAACACCATTGCCAGCCGTTTCAATGTTGATGTTAATGATATTCGTCGTTGGAACCGCAATACCCGTACTGTGACCCCTGGTCAACGTTTGAAACTGATTGGTAGCTAATACTTGCTTCAAAACAAAGGCCGTCTGAAATATTCAGACGGCCTTTTTCTTTATGATAAATAATCAATTCAATTTTTAAAAACAAAATAGCTATATAAGCATCTGTTCAATAACTACCACATAGAAAAAAGAGTGTGCAAAAACACACTCTTTTTCAAACAGATTGCCATCAAATTCTACTCTTAACACCTGCATTCAAACATATAAATCCTGTATACACATCACTATGCCGGTGAAAAAGCATCACAGAAGAAGGCATCTTCCGGTAAAGCGCATTTTTGAGTCAGCAAACTTTGCGCATTCTCCGTCATGGCTGGTGACCCGCAAGCATAAACTTCATATTGGCTCAAATCAGGATAATTTTGTGCGGCAACATTTTGCACGTATCTACTCCCCCCTTTCCAATCGGAATCAGGCTTAGAAAGAACAGACGAGAATTTCGCATTTTTCAGACGGCCTATTAATGCTTCTGCTTCTTCCAATGCGTACAAATCCTCCTGCTGACGTGCCCCCCAGTAAAAATGAACCTGACGTTCGCTATTCTGATGAATCAAATCAAGCAAAATACTGCGGATAGGTGCGTAACCTGTACCCGTTGCCAACAAAATCATCGGTTTATTGCTGTCTTGTTGCAAAGTAAACGTACCCAATGGGCCTTTAACACGGACAATGCCTTTTTCTTTGATTTTAGGCTCGGCACCAAAAATCATTTCCGAACATACGCCATTTTCACGTTTACGGATATGCAGCTCCAAAACACCTTCTTGGTCAGGAGAATTGGCGATTGAATAGCTACGACTGATATTGCCGGGAAGCAGCAAATCAATATATTGTCCGGCATAAAATGCAAATGACGGCGCTTTAGGTAAAGCCAATCTCAACAAAGCAACATCATGTTTGATTTCAATCGTTTCGATGCGTACAGGCAAAGTGCGCACCGACAAAGCATTCGGATTAAACCCCGGCACATTGATTTTCAGGTCACTCTTCGCAGTAGTACAGCACAATAGCACTTTGCCCTGCGCTTTTTCTTCTTCGCTGATGGCTTTATCAATATGATCGCCCATTTCAAATTCACCACTCATCAACTCGGCCTTACATTGTCCGCAGGCGCCACTTTTACAAGAATGGGGCAGATTTAAATTCTGACGGGTCGCAGCGGCAAGAACGGTTTCATCATCGTTTGCCGTAAATGTGATTTCATCTGATAAGGTAATAGTATGTGTCATGGTATTTTAGAATAGTTTTAGAATCAAAAATAAAGGCCGTCTGAAAAATAAGACCTATTTTTCAGACGGCCTGTCCTATCTATCAAGCTAATTTAGCTTTAATCAGCTCTTGAACTTGAGCCGGGTTGGCCTTGCCTTTACTTGCTTTCATCACTTGACCGACAATCGCATTCAAGGCTTTCTCATTACCGGAACGGAATTGTTCAATAGCTTTCGCATTATTTGCCAACACTTCGTCCACCATCGCTTCAATTGCACCAGTGTCAGTAATTTGTTGCAAACCATGTTTCTCGATAATTTCGGCAATACCTGCTTCAGGCTCGACCCACATTACTTCAAAAGCTTTTTTCGCCAGTTTGCTGCTCAATGTTCCGTCCGCAACTTTGGCAACCAACTCGGCAAGGCGTGGAGCCGTAATCGGGCTTTCAGCCAATTCCAAACCTTCTTTGTTCAAGGTGGCGGCAAGCTCGCCGTTCATCCAGTTCGCCGTCAATTTACCTTGGCTGCAGGCTTTGGCCGCTTCTTCAAAATAGGCAGCTTGAGCACGGCTGGCAGTTAACAGGCGCGCATCATAGTCAGACACACCGTAATCGGCAACAAAACGCGCCGCCATTTCATGCGGCAATTCAGGCATTTGCTCTTTGGCTTTTTGCAACTGGCCGTCTGAAATAATGACCGGTAGCAAATCCGGATCTGGGAAATAGCGGTAATCGTGCGCATCTTCTTTCAAACGCATCACACGGGTTTCGCCTTTTTCAGGGTCAAACAACATGGTTGCCTGCTGTACTTTACCGCCATCTTCCAAGATTTCGATTTGCGCTTCCACTTCATAATTGATGGCTTGTTCCAAGAAGCGGAAAGAGTTGAGGTTTTTGATTTCACGGCGTGTACCGAACTCGGCCTGGCCTTTTGGACGTACAGAAACGTTGGCATCAACACGGAACGAGCCTTCCGCCATATTACCGTCACAAATATCCAGCCAAGTCACCAAACCGTGCAACGCTTTAGCATATGCCACAGCTTCGGCTGCAGAGCGCATTTCAGGCTCGGAGACAACTTCCAACAAAGGCGTACCGGCACGGTTCAAGTCGATACCGGTGGCACCGTTCAAACCTTCATGTACGGATTTACCCGCATCTTCTTCCATGTGCGCACGGGTAACATTGATGGTTTTAACCTCATCGCCTACTACGATTTCCAGTTTGCCGTGTTCCACAATCGGCAAATCCAACTGGCTGATTTGATAGCCTTTTGGCAAATCAGGATAAAAATAGTTTTTACGGTCGAACACGTTTTTCTGATTGATTTTCGCATCCAAAGCCAAACCGAGTTTGATGGCTTTTTCGACGACTTCGCGGTTCATTACCGGCAATACGCCCGGCAACGCGCACTCAACCACACTGGCGTGGGCATTAGGCTCGGCACCGAATGCAGTGGATGCGCCGCTGAAGATTTTGGATTGGGTGTTGAGTTGGACGTGGATTTCCAGTCCGATTACGGTTTCCCAAGTCATAAGGGTCTTTCTGTCGAAAAAAAGTTAATCGGTTAAATGAGTGATTCGTTTTTCAGACGGCCTGAATAAGAAATCCATAATTAGGCCGTCTGTAAGATAAGTTTATTTCCTGCGGCGTTGGAAACCGGGCAGTTGCCAATGGAAACGGTATGCAGTCAGGCGAAACAACAATCCGCCGGCAAAGAGCAGGTTTAACGTAAAAATATTAATCCAGCCCAAATGTCCGAACAGATAAATCAGCCCGCCAATCAAAATGGCTACGCTGCCGTAAAGGTCGGTGCGCAAAATCATCGGCACATCATTGACCAAAATATCGCGCGCAATACCGCCGCCAACAGCAGTCACAAAAGCCAAAGAAATAACTCCGAATAGATTGAGCTGCAAGGCCATACCGATTTGTGCACCGGTAATACTGAACGCTGCCAAACCGATGGCATCGGCAATAATAAAAGCAGCGGCCAAATAGGTGCTGCGATAACGTTGCACCCTTATCAACCATGCGATGGCAAGCGTGGCAAACACAACAATCAACGCATCGGTTTGCAAAAATACTTGCGGAATCCGGCCGACCAAGCCATCGCGTATCATGCCGCCGCCGACAGCCGTCAGTAACGCAGTAATGACGACACCGAGTACATCCAACCGCTTGTTGTAGCCGACCAAATAGCCGGAAATGGCAAACGCGGCTGTCCCAATGATTTGAATGAAGTCGGTGGCTGTCATAATTTTTAAATATCTACAATATGCAGCACCTCAATACATTCAGGCGCTTTTATATGGTTTATTTTCAGACGGCCTTAAATCATCAAGGCCCTAAAACATTATTCCGGCGCTTTGATATGCCAATCGCTGTTCAGTTGAACCTGATGTGCGGCGCCCAAAATTTTGGCTTCGGAGAAATAGTTGCCGATAAATTGCACACCAATCGGCAGGCCGTTTGCGCTGAAACCAGCAGGCAGAGTCAGTGCAGGCAAACCAGCAAGGTTCACGGCGATGGTGTAAATATCGGACAAGTACATTTGGACAGGGTCATGAATGTCGCTGCCAAGTTTTGGCGCGGCAGTCGGCGCAGTCGGCGCCAAAATGAAATCACATTGACCAAAGGCCGTCTGAAAATCATTGGCAACCAGACGGCGCAGTTTTTGCGCTTTCAGGTAATAAGCATCGTAGTAACCATGGCTCAATACATAAGTACCGATCATGATACGGCGTTTGACCTCGCTGCCGAAACCTTCGGCACGGGTGTTGCTGTACATTTCTTCCAAATCACCGAACTGCGCTGCACGATGGCCATAACGTACGCCGTCGAAACGGGACAAGTTGGTACTTGCTTCCGCAGAGGCGAGAACGTAATAAGCGGGAATCGACAATGATGTTTGCGGCAACGAAACTTCAACAGTCTCCGCGCCTTGAACTTTGAGCAAATCGATAACGCTTTGCAAGGCCGTCTGAACATCGGCATCCGCACCTTCGCCGAAATATTCTTTAGGCAAACCGATTTTCAAACCTTTAAGCGGCTTGTCCAAATCACGGGTGTAGTCTTCTTTGTCACGTTCCAAACTGGTGGAATCGCGCTCGTCAAAACTGGCCATTGCGTTCAACAAAATCGCGCAGTCTTCGGCAGTTTGCGCCATAGGGCCGGCTTGATCAAAGCTGGAAGCATAAGCAACCATACCGAAACGTGAAACCGTACCGTAAGTCGGCTTGATGCCGGTAATGCCGCAATGCGACGCAGGCTGACGGATAGAACCGCCGGTATCCGAACCCAACGCAGCCGGTGCCAAACGCGCCGCAATCACGGCAGCCGAACCGCCTGACGAACCGCCGGGAACATGTTCAAGATTCCATGGGTTTTTGGTTGCGCCGTAGAATGATGTCTCATTGGTCGAACCCATGGCAAATTCGTCCATATTGGTACGGCCAAGAGTAACCATGCCGGCATCCAACAGGTTTTGCACCACTGTGGCAGTGTAAGGAGAGACAAAGTTATCCAACATTTTGGAACTGCATGCACTGCGCCAACCTGTTTGGCAGAAAATATCTTTGTAAGCAACAGGCACACCGGTCAAAGCCGTTGCATTACCGGCCGCGATACGCGCATCGGCTGCTTTGGCTTCAGCAAGGGTCTTATCTTGATCGATGGTTACATAGCCATTGATGGCAGGGTTTTTCGCAGCAATAGCGGCCAAATATTCGGTCGCCAATTCGACTGCGGAAATTTGTTTGGATTGCAGCAGGCTGCTGGCTTGTTTGAGCGTGTAAGCGGTCATTGTGCCGTACTTTCTATAAAACAGTTTTTGCTTTCAAAACAGATATTGAAAACATCCGTTTAAATCAATAAATCGGGCCGTCTGAACAGAATATCCTTTCAGACGGCCTTGCAATAGGAGTTTGCAGATGAGCAAAGGCCGTCTGAAACCTTATTCTTCAATCACTTGAGGAACGATATACAGGCGGTTGCGCACTTCAGGAGCAACAGCCTGATATTCTGCGGCGTGATCGGTTTCAGTCACTTTATCTTCGCGCAGGCGCAAAGCGGCTTCGTGCGGATGCGCCATGGGTTCGATGCCGTCGGTATCGACGCTTTGCATGTTTTCAACCATGGCGAAAATGTCGTTCAACTCGGCAAGCGTTTTGTTTTTTTCTTCATCCGTTAAAGTGAGGCGCGAGAGTTTTGCGATTTTTTCCACATCATTTAAGCTTAAAGCCATAAAAAATCCTTGTCTGATAGCAATGCCTCTTGGGTTTGGGGTATCATTGCATTTCGTCTTCTATGAAGCGAAGAATTATAACCGAAAACCAAACAGGTTGGCATGGTGTTTTGATTCAGACGGCCTTTTAAGGGCGCATTTATCCGTCTAAAACCGTGTACCTGTTTTTCTTATTTTAAATACTGCTTAACACATCCGTGCTGGGCCGGAATTTCAGGTATCCTATGTTTCGTCTTTTATCTCGTTTCCTCTCCAATGATATTGCCATCGACTTGGGCACGGCCAACACGCTGATTTTTGTACGCGGCAAAGGGATTGTTTTGGATGAGCCGTCCATGGTTGCGATTCAATCCGGCGCAGGCAATAAAAGTAAAATTATGGCAGTGGGCACGGAAGCCAAAAAAATGCAGGGCCGTGCGCCGCGCAATATCGAAATCGTCCGCCCGATGAGGGACGGCGTGATTGCCGATTTTGTGATTACCGAGCGTATGCTGGGTATGTTGATTAAAAAAGCCACCGAAGGACGGTCTTTGGTTCCGCCTCGTGTGGTTATCTGTGTTCCGGGCGGCTCTACCCAAGTGGAACGTAAAGCAATTTTGGATTCGGCGTTTGCCGCCGGCGCGGCAAGCGTGCATTTGATTGAAGAACCGATGGCCGCCGCTTTGGGCGCGGGCTTGCCGATTGAAGATGCGGCAGGTTCGATGATTGTCGATATTGGCGGCGGTACGACTGAAATCGGTATTCTTTCACTGGGCGGCATGGCCTATTCTGCTTCTGTCCGCGCAGCCGGCGATGAATTCGATAAAAGTATCATCCATTACCTGCGCCGCCATCGTGGTGTCTTGATTGGCGAAGCTACAGCCGAAGAATTGAAGAAACAAATCGGCTCTGCCTCGGGCTTTGAAACCGAAACAGCCATGCGCATTAAAGGCCGCGATCTGGCCGAAGGTACGCCTAAATCCTTGGCAGTTACTTCAGATGAAATCCGTGAAGCATTGAGTGAAACGGTAAATCAAATCATCCGTGCCGTTCGTCTAGCTTTGGAACAGGCTCCGCCTGAATTGGCCGGCGACATCGCCGACCGCGGTATTATGCTGACCGGCGGCGGTGCGCTTCTGCACGGTATCGATACTGTCTTGGCCGACGCAACCGGCCTGCCCGTCGGTATTGCCGACCAACCTCTGAACTGCGTTGCCTATGGTGCCGGTAAGGCTTTGGACTATATCGGCAAATGGGATACCGTATTCACGGAAAACCCATAAGGTAGATGATTGTGGAACACTCTTCTTTGCGCTTTGACGAGGCAAAAGGCTCTAAGCTGTTGCCTCGTTTTGTCGTTTATATCGCTCTGGCTGCCGGTCTGATGGTGGCCGATTACCGCTTTTCATTAATGCAGCCTGTACGTGCGGCAGTCATGCCTATGCTCTATCCTGTTCAATGGCTAGCGAATCAACCTGTTCAACTTTATCAATATTTTGCCGACCTCTCCCAGTCTAAATCCGAGCTCTTGGAACAAAACCGCCAACTTCTGGAAGAAAATGGCCGTCTGAAAATCGATTTGCAGCGAGATAAAGTCAATACCGACGAATTGCGCGAATTGAAGAAACTATACGGTTTGCAACAAAAAGGCATTCACAACGTTATCGGTGCGGAAGTCATTTCCAATGGTAAAGATCCTCTTTTCGAAAGACTGATTATCGGCAAGGGCAGTCAAGATGGCTTGAAAGTTGGCGATGCGGTCATCGATCAAAGCGGTTTGATCGGCCTGTTGACACAAGTCCACACACAAAGCGCGGAAATTGAACTGATCTCAAGCGGACAAAGCATTGTCCCCGTAGCCGTCAGCCGCACCGGCGAACGCAATTTGGCATACGGCAATGGCAACGGTTTGGATTTGCGCTATTTCCCAACCGGTTCAGACTTGAAACCCGGCGATATTCTGCTGACTTCCGGCTTGGATGGTACTTATCCGGCAGGGATTCCCGTTGCAAACGTCAGCAAGGTTGTCCGCGCATCGGGAACACCTTATTACGATACGCAACTGACGCCTTTGGCCGCTTTACGCAGCAGCCGTTTTGTCTTGGTACTTTCTTCCGCCCCTTCTTCCCCACGCTGATTTCATGAACGATTTTGACGATTCTTACCGTGCAGTACCGCTACACATCATGGCGGCCAGTCTCATTGTGATGATGATACTGGACTTTATGCCGTTTTCCTTTGACGGATTCTTTTGGCTGCCTGAAATGACGGCACTGATGTTGCTGTATTGGACATTGCACCAACCGCAACGCGCAGGCATGGGACTGGCTTTTGCCATCGGTCTGATTGTCGATGCCGCAACCGCCGCAACTTTAGGATTGCACGCCCTGTCTTACGTCGTGATGACTTATTTCATTTTAAACCGCCGCCAAATCATGCTTTACGGCCACATTATGCAATTGGCCGCTGTATTGGCTGCGCTGCTTCTCAATCAGGCCGTCTTAACTGTTGCCCGTTTGTTCCTTAATCATCAGGTCATCACTTTGCAAGGCTTTGTTGCCCCATTTGTCGGCGCATTGCTTTGGCCGATACTCAGCCAGCTGATGCTGATTGTGACCCGTATTTACCGCTCCCGCTGAAAAGATGAAACCGACTCTTCCACGCCGTCTTTCCGGTGATCAACATACCAAAAAACCTTCCGCTCAGGCAGCACAAGCCGATGCTTTGTTGCGCCTGCTCGTTGCCTTTATCCTGATTGTCATCTTCTTTTCCATCTTGCTGGCGCGGTTCTTTTACCTGCAAGTGACTCAACACAACGAGTTTTCCGGCCAAGCATCGAGCAACCGCATCACCCTGATTCCAACGCCGCCCGTACGTGGCGAAATCGTCGATATCAACGGCGTTCTTTTGGCCAAAAACTATCCTGTCTTTTCACTCGAAGTTATTCCCAGCCGCATTGAAGGCAAGATGGAAGATATCATTAAAGCATTGAAAAAATACGTCGATATCACGCCGACAGATTTAAAACGCTTCAAAAAATACCGCGAAAGCTATAGAAAATTTGAAAATATCCCACTCAAACTCAGACTGACCGATGAAGAGGCCGCCCGTTTATCCGTGCATTTGCGCGAATTCAAAGGCGTAGAGGTCAACTCACGCACATTCCGCGAATATCCTTACGGCAAGCTGACCTCCCATTTCTTAGGCTATATCGGCCGTATTAGCGACAAAGACAAAGAAATGCTGGAAGAAGAAGGCCTGACCGCCCTCTACCGCGGCAGTACGCATATCGGCAAATCCGGCTTGGAAAAATATTACGAACACCAGCTTCATGGTGTTCCAGGCTATCAGGAAGTCGAAAAAGACGCTTACGGCAACATCGTCCGCGTATTGAAAAATGTTCCGTCCCAAATGGGGCAAACCTTGCGCCTGGGCATGGATATCCGTATGCAGCAGGAAGCCGACCGCATTTTAGGCGACCGCCGTGGCGCATTGGTGGCCATCAATCCGCAAGACGGTACTGTTTTGGCATTTGTTTCTAAACCTTCCTTCGATCCCAACCTCTTTATTGATGGCATCGACAGCGACACTTGGAAAATGCTGAATGACGATTGGAAAAAACCTTTGATCAACCGCGTTACCCAAGGCCTTTATCCGCCGGGTTCTACATTCAAACCCTTTATGGGCATGGCCTTGTTGGAAAGCGGCAAAATCACTCAAAACACCATCGTCCCCGCTCCCGGCGCATGGAGCATACCCGGCAGCCGCCATATCTTCCGCGACTCCGTCCGCAGCGGTCACGGCTCGGCCAACTTGAGCAAAGCCATTCAAGTATCCTCAGATACCTTCTTCTACCGTTTGGGTTACGAAATGGGTATCGATAAAGCCGCTCCGTATCTGGCGCAATTCGGTTTCGGCCAAAAAACCGGCATTGACCTGCCCAGCGAATACGCAGGCGTTTTGCCTAGCCGCGAATGGAAAGCCACACGCTTTGCCAAATCTTCCGACCCTACCGCGAAAGAATGGCGTGCCGGCGAAATGGTTTCCGTCAGTATCGGCCAAGGCTACAATGCCTACACGCCTTTGCAAATGGCACATGCCACAGCTTCTCTTGCCAATGACGGTGTCGTTCATCAGCCGCATTTGGTCAAAGAAGTATTGGACTTCGGCGCACGCAAAATTACCCGCATCAACCCTAATCCCGAGCGTCAAATTCCGTTCAAAGCCGACAACTTCGAATACGTCAAACGCGCAATGGAAAAGGTATTGAAACCGGGCGGCACGGCACACCGTATCGGTGGCGGACTCGCTTATACGATGGGCGGTAAAACCGGTACGGCCCAGGTCGTACAAATCAAACAAGGCGGACGCTACAACGCCGCAGCCCTGCGCGAACAACACCGCGACCACGCATGGTTTATCTCGTTTGCGCCATTGGAAAAACCTGAAATCGCCATTGCCGTTATTTTGGAAAACGGCGGCTGGGGTGCGTATGCCGCGCCATTGGCCCGTGAAATAACTGATTTTTATATGTTTCACGTCAAGCCGCAACAGTTTTCAGACGGCCTTGAGTCAGATTTAGCCAAAACTGAAACAACGAACAAGCATCAGCCTATTACCAGCATTTTCCAATCTGCCTACGGACTGACGCCGACAAGCCCTGCCTCACAGCCGGAGGTTCATCATGAATAACACATCAGCGTGGAAAAATTTCAAATCCACCATTGCAGCCCCGATTGACCCTTGGCTGTTTTTTGCCATGCTCGCCATCTACATCATGAGCCTGTTCCTGCTCTATTCTGCAGACGGGCAAGAGTTCGGCCAATTGGAAAACAAAACCATCCATACCGTTTTGGGCTTTGCCCTGTTATGGATTATCGCCGTATTCAAGCCGCAAACGGCTGCCAAAGTCGCCCTGCCTGTTTACATTGTCGGCGTATTACTGTTGATTGGCGTCGAAGTCGCCGGCGTTACCGTCAACGGCTCGACCCGTTGGCTGAGTCTCGGCTTTACCCGTATCCAACCTTCCGAAATTATGAAAATCGGTATTCCCATGACTGTCGCGTGGTATTTCCAACGCTATGAAGGCCGTCTGAAATGGATACATTATATTGTCGCCCTCGTTCTGATTCTTGTTCCTGTCGCCCTGATTTTGAAACAGCCAGATCTGGGTACAGCCGCACTGATTATGGCTTCGGGCATTTTTGTCATCTTTTTTGCCGGATTGCCCTGGAAAGCCATTTTTGCCGCTATTATTGCCTTTGTGGCCGCTTTGCCGCTCTTGTGGAATTACGGCATGCACGACTACCAGAAAACCCGCGTCCTCACCCTGCTCGACCCAACCAAAGACCCGTTGGGCGCAGGCTACCACATCATCCAATCCATGATTGCCATCGGCTCGGGAGGCGTATGGGGTAAAGGCTGGCTCAACGGTACGCAAACCCATTTGGACTATATTCCCGAATCAACGACTGACTTTATTTTCGCAGTATTCGGCGAAGAATTCGGCCTGATTGGCAATATGCTTTTACTGCTGGTTTACCTCATCATTCTGGCACGAGGATTGTGGATTGCCGCGCAAGCTCAATCCCTTTACAGCCGTACTCTGGCAGGCGCGTTGACCATGACCTTTTTCTGCTACGCCTTTGTAAACATGGGCATGGTCAGCGGTATTTTGCCCGTCGTAGGCGTCCCCCTTCCCTTGGTCAGCTACGGCGGTACGGCTACGCTTTCCATCATGGTGGTGCTCGCCCTGCTGATGGGTATTGCCAACGAACACAAAAACCGCCGCCGTAATGCGGATAACGATGACCTAACTGAAAGCGAGGAATAATATGGAACTGGGTGTAGAAATCGGCAAGCTGCTTGTGGCATTTCTCGTGCTGATTAATCCTTTCAGCGCGCTCTCAATTTATCTTGATCTGACACAAAACCACAGCACCAAAGAAAAGCGCAGAATCGCGCGTACTGCCGCATTGGCTGTTTTCATCGTAATCATCGTCTTTGCACTGAGCGGCGGTATCTTATTGAAAGTACTCGGCATCAGCGTCGGCTCTTTCCAAGTCGGCGGCGGTATTCTGGTTTTGCTAATTGCCATCTCCTTAATGAACGGCAACGATAATCCTGCCAAACCCAAAATTGATCCCCATTCAGAAGAACATCAAAGTGCGCAACAAGTCCGCCGCAATGAAAAAGCCATTGCCGTCGTACCCATTGCCATTCCGATTACCATCGGCCCCGGCGGTATCTCTACCGTCATTATTTACTCCTCTGCTGCCAAAAATTACAGCGATATTGCCCTAATTATCATCTCCGGCTTTCTGGTCAGCCTGATTTGCTATCTCATCCTGATCGTTGCCGGACGCATCAGCAAACGCTTGGGCACGACCGGCCTGACCATCCTCAACCGCATCATGGGCATGATGCTTGCCGCCATTTCCGTAGAGATTATTGTTGCCGGCTTAAAATCCATTTTCCCCCAACTGGTCGCTTGAAGTACAATTATCACAATAAAAGGCCGTCTGAAACATTTTCAGACGGCCTCATAAAAACATAAAAACAAAGGAGCCTAGCCATGTTTCACAGCACCCATGTCTTTACCGGTGAAACCATTTACCGCCGACCGGCGCAAAGTTATACCGAGTTTACCGACGAATTAAACCGCCTCCAAACCCTTCAACAAACCTTCGCCCAATCAAGCATTACCGAGCGCACCGCCCTCTTACAGCAATTTGCCAACAGCCTTACCAAAAACCAAGAACGCCTCGCTGAAATGGTTTGCGAAGAAGTCGGACGCTGCCTGCACGAATGCCGTGCCGAAATCAGCAAATCCATCGAGCTTATCCGCTACTACGTCCGTCTTGCCCCCGAACTGCTTGCCCATAAAACCATCGCTACCCAAGCCAGCCTCAGCCAAGTCCGCTTCGAGCCTTTGGGCGTTGTTTTGGCAGTCATGCCGTGGAATTATCCTATTTGGCAGATTTTACGATTTGCCATCCCTGCCCTTTGTGCAGGCAATGCCTGCGCGGTCAAACCTGCGCCCAGTGTCGCCCGCGTCAGCGAAACCCTATTCAGCCTTGTCCCCGAAGGTTTGCCGCTTATCGGCGCATGGTTAAGCCATGAAGACACGCTTCAAGCCATTGAAGATACCGATGCCATGGCATTTACCGGTTCGACCCATACCGGTCGCTTGCTGGCCGCCCATGCGGGCAGACATCTGAAAAAAACCGTCCTTGAACTGGGCGGCAGCAATCCGTTCATTATCCTGCCTGATGCCGATCTGCAACGTGCAGCCATCGATGCCTGCTATTCGCGTTTCCGCGATGCCGGACAATCCTGCAATGCCGCCAAACGCATCATTGTTACCCAAGATATTGCCGAACAGTTTATCCCGCTTTTCCTTGCCGAGTGCGCCAAACTGCAAACCGGCAACCCCAAAGATCCGAATACCACCCTTGCCCCGCTTCACCGCCAAGACCTGCGTCAAAACGTGCACGAGCAGGTTCAAGATGCGGTTGCACACGGTGCGCAATGCTTGAGCGGCGGCTATATTCCTGAGGGAGAAAGCTGGTTTTACCCTGCCACGGTATTGGATCAAGTCAATCCAAACTGCCGCGTTTGGCACGAAGAAGTCTTCGGCCCAGTTGCCATGATTTTACGCGCCGACAATCCGGATCACGCCGTCGCACTTGCCAATGACACACCTTTCGGCCTCGGCGCCTGTATCTACACAGCGGACACAGCAAATGCATGGCAATACGCCGAAAAAATCCAAGCAGGCTCTGTCTTTATCAACCGTCATACCAGCAGCGACCTGCGCCTCCCCTTTGGCGGCGTCAAAGCTTCCGGCTATGGACGCGAGCTATCAGAATTCGGGCTGTACGAGTTCGTCAACGTCAAAACCTATTGGCAAAAATAAACCGTTTCATTAACTCAGGCCGTCTGAAACCGTTTTCAGACGGCCTGATAAGGTGGAAAATTTGACAATCCACCTTATATTAAAGTTCAGTAAGGAAAATTTATGATTTCTGATTTTTGTAAATTATTTATTAGTAGTCAAGATAAAAATCTAATCTCTGCAGCGATTGAAAATTTCTTTAAATCACCATTAATAAATGGTAAATATATAGAAACTGAAATGTTAGATATTTATTTTTTTAATAATGATGAATTTGATGAAAAACGTAATTTTAACTTTAAAGATAATTTTTTATATTTTCCATTTATCATAGAGATAATTATGTTAAATCAATATGATATTGATGAATGTATCAATAAAATTAATAATTTTTTAGAATATTTAAACCATGCAAATATTATCACAATTATTTCTTGTGATTTCGAAGAAATGGTACCAGCTTTAAATAGGTATAAACCATAGCGAGCGTAGCGTGGGTCGCCGATAAGTTGTTTAAAAAAGCTGGCAAAAATATTGTATTTAATCCCGTACAAACCCTGCAAAGTCAAAGCCGCTCAAAAATAAGAAACCTATCTTAGAAAACAATCCATATTCCCACGTCGATTTTGAACCAGCAGATTATCGTATTCTTTATTACAATTACTGCATTAAGCCATTTCTAAAATACCCAATAAACAAAAGGGCCGTCTGAAATACAACTTTCAGACGGCCTTTTCAATCAAGCACTATTTACTGAATTACAGTTCCCATGCAGCCAATTTAGCAGCGTACGCATCCAAGTCAGCGATTGGACGGGTAGCCACGCCGCTTTCCATAGCTGCTTTAGCGGTAGCAGAAGCAACGCGAGGTAACAGGCGGGAGTCGAATGGAGTAGGAATTAGGTATTCCGCGCCGAATTCAAATTTCTTACCATAAGCGGCAACCACTTCTTCAGTTACTTCTTCCATTGCCAAGTCAGCCAAAGCGTATACGCAAGCGCGTTTCATTTCTTCGTTGATGGTGGTCGCGCCGACATCCAATGCGCCACGGAAGATGAATGGGAAGCACAATACGTTGTTTACTTGGTTCGGGAAGTCTGAGCGGCCGGTACCGATGACCACATCCGGACGGGTTTCTTTTGCCAATGGAGGCAGAATTTCCGGATTTGGGTTTGCCATAGCGAACACGATTGGTTTTTCGTTCATGGTATTCAGCATTTCAGGAGTCAGCAGGTTTGCACCGGACAGACCCAAGAAGATGTCTTTACCTTTAACGGCATCAGCCAATACGCGTTGGCCGTTGTCTTCGATGGCGTAGAACTGTTTGGACTCGTCCATACGGTCTTTGTCTTCGCGTGTTTTGTAAATCACGCCTTTGGAGTCGCAGACAGTTACGTTTTCACGTTTCAGACCCAAATCCAGCAATTGGTTCAAGCAGGCAATCGCTGCAGCACCTGCGCCGGAGCACACCAAAGTCGCTTCTTCAATTTTGCGGCCGGTATAACGCAAAGCGTTCAGTACAGCGGCAGCGGTAATGATGGCGGTACCGTGTTGGTCGTCGTGGAATACAGGGATTTTGCAACGTTTGCGCAATTCGCGTTCGATGTAGAAGCACTCAGGCGCTTTGATGTCTTCGAGGTTGATACCGCCGAAAGTCGGTTCCAAAGAAGCGATGATGTCTACCAGTTTTTGCGGGTCTTTTTCATCGATTTCGATATCGAATACGTCAACACCGGCGAATTTTTTGAACAATACGCCTTTGCCTTCCATTACAGGTTTACCGGCCAATGCGCCGATATTGCCCAAACCCAACACTGCTGTACCGTTGGAAATCACGGCAACCAAGTTGCCTTTGGCAGTGTATTTGTAGGCAGTTTGCGGATCGGCATGGATTTCCATACAAGGAGCGGCTACGCCCGGAGAGTACGCCAACGCCAAGTCTTTAGAAGTAGCCAAAGATTTGGTTGGGGTAACGGAGATTTTGCCCGGCACGGGGAATTCGTGGAACTGCAGGGCGGCTTCTTTTAATGAATTTTCCATTTATCGATCCTGTTTGCGAGAGAGATTTTACAGCGAACAAGTCTGAAACAGGCTGCTTCAGACGTTTAAAATTTCTAAAGTCGGGTTGTTAACAGACCGGCTTTGTAAGAGGCCGTAATTTTATCATGTTCTTTTGGTGGCGCATACCGATATTTATTACATTTGTTTTGATGTTTCGTTTTATTTGGTTTTATACCTAAAAACTTCTGTAATAATATTTCTTCGCCACACTACCCTTCTTTCAGACGGCATTTTATTTAAACTTAAACATTCAATCTAAAATGACTGTCTAGCGCGGTTTCAATCTGATTTTTTACTGAGTCCAGACTTTGGCTGCTGTCGATGACGGCATAGCGTTCCGGCTGTTCGTTAGCACGTTGCAGATATACTTCGCGCACCCGATTGAAAAACTCGGCTTCTTCTTGTTCAAAGCGGTCTTTCTCACGCGTTTGGTTGATGCGCGCCATTGACACTTCCAAAGGCACATCCAACAGCAAAGTTAAATCTGGGCGGAAATCACCCTGCACCCAATGCTCAAGCGTGGCAATATCTTGCAAGGGAACGCCGCGTCCGCCGCCTTGATAGGCAAACGTTGCATCGGTAAAGCGGTCGGAAACGACATGCGTGCCGTTTTTCAGGGCATGCAGAATGACGGTTTCCAAGTGTTGCTGTCTGGCGGCAAACATCAACAGGGTTTCGGTACGCAGGCTGACTTGGGTGGCAGGGTTGAGCAGGATTTCGCGCAATGCTTCTCCGGCCGGAGTACCTCCCGGTTCGCGCGTAAACAATACGGGCAGTTGGTGTTTCTCAAACCATGCTTTCATTACGGCGAGGTTGGTGGACTTGCCTGCGCCGTCTATACCATCAAGGGTAATAAATCTGGGTTTCATATGGATATCGTCAATTTAAAGGCCGTCTGAAACTGGGATTATAAATGTTTCAGACGGCCTATTCGGTTTATTTCTTCAAAATATATTTGCGTACGGCAGCGTTGTGTTCAGAAAGATTGTGGCTGAACTCGCTCAGGCCCGTACCATCCATTTTTGAGACGAAATACAGATATTTTTCATCAGACGGATGACCCGCCGCTTCAAGCGCGGCCTTGCCGGGAAGCGCAATCGGCGTCGGTGTCAGACCGCTGCGCGTATAGGTATTGTAAGGCGTATCGCGTTGCAGGTCGGCTTTGCGGATTCTGCCTTTATACGCATCGCCCATGCCATAAATCACGGTCGGGTCGGTTTGCAGGCGCATGCCGATATTCAGGCGGTTGACGAATACGGCGGCCACATGGGCGCGGTCGTCTTCATGCGCGGTTTCTTTTTCAATCAGACTCGCCATAATCAGCATTTCGTACGGATTTTTATAAGGTAGGCCGCTTTGACGGTCGTCCCATGCTTCTTGCAGGTTTTCCCGCATTTTACGGTAGGCGATTTTGTAAATTTGAAGATCGCTGCCGCCGGCATCAATTTCGTAACTATCCGGGAAAAACTGTCCTTCAGGATTGCTGCTCAAGGCATCGGGTGCTACTTCAGCCATCAGTTTTTCATCGCTCCAACCGCGCGTATCATGGGCAATATCGGCAGTATTGTCGATAATACGGCGCATTTGGGCAAACCGCGCACCCTCTAGAATTTGCACGCTGACCGAATCAGGGCGGCCTTTTTTAATGCGTTTTAAAATGTCCCAAGCCGATACTTTGGCAGACAAACGGTAAGAACCGGCATTGAGTTGGTTGTGTACGCCCATCACATATGCGGCGGCTACCAGCACATAACGGTTATAAACGATGCCGTCTTGAGCCAGTTTGCGGCTGACGGAAGAGATACCTTGGTTTTTGGTAATGGTAATACGGTATGGTTTGCCGTTGTCTTTCGGAACAAACAACAATGCAGCAACCACAGCGGCAAATGCCGTCAAAAATACGGCCAGCCATTTCAACAATTTTTTCAGCATGGTAGGATTCTTGGTTTGTGAACGTGTCGGGCGACAGTATAACCGAAAACAAGTCCACCAAGCCTGCCACCTTCCCCAACGTATGTTTTCCTATCCCGAAAGGCCGTCTGAAACCATGAATTCCTCTTCAAAAAACACTTGGCAAAACGGCCGTTGGCTGAATGCACGCCAAACTCACTCACCCAATTTCAGCCCGCGCGAACCGGATGAAGACATCTCATTGGTTGTTCTCCACAATATTTCCCTCCCTCCTTTTGAGTACAACACAGGGGCAGTGGAAAAATTGTTTACCAACCAAATCAACCCTGACGAACATCCTTTCTTCAGCATCATCCACACCCTGCGCGTCTCCAGCCATTTTTTCATCAGCCGTGAGGGCGAAACCGTCCAATTTGTTTCCTGCGACGACATGGCCTATCATGCAGGTATATCGTCGTTTCAAGGCAGAGAAAAATGCAACGCCTTTTCCATCGGTATCGAACTGGAAGGCTGCGATTTCGAGCCTTTTACCGAAGCACAATACACCAGCCTGCAAGCCTTGTTGACCGCCATTTCCGAGCATTATCCGATTCAGGCCGTTACCGGTCATCAGGACATCGCGCCGGACAGGAAAACCGATCCCGGACATTTCTTCGATTGGCCACGCCTTCAACAAGCAGGTTTTCCCGTCCGGCGCGGATAACTTTCAGACGGCCTGAACACTGATTGGCAGACATAATGCTGTCACAACCGTTTATTTTCGTTATAATTCAGCTATTCATTCGGACGCATAAAGTCCGGCTCCAACGAACTGCCCACGCAGCAAGATTCCGCACCCTGAAAAAGACGGAATGCTGCCTTTTTAAAAAGTGATTACTCCATGATTTTCATCGTCTTAGCCCTCGCCGCCCTTTTGGCGGTCATCGGTTACAACATGTACCAGGAAAACCAATACCGCAAACAAGTGCGCGAACAATTCGGCCATTCCGATAAGGATGCACTTTTGACCAGCAAAACCAAACACGTCCGCGACAGCAAAGAAACCGGCGGCCAAGGTTTGTTTATCAAGAAAAACAAAAAAAACGAAGAGGCATTGCGCAACCTGCAAGAGCAAGATGAAATCTACGCGGCCAAAGCTAAACTGGCCCACCCTGCCCAACTTAAAACCGACGTCGAACTGACCGTGGAAGACGACTTTTCTGCAGAAGAAAAAGTCCAACACACCGTTATCGGCTTAAACAACGAAATGACCGTAAGCCCAGCCGAAGCCGCTTCCACTCCGGTAGAAACCGCAGCCGAACCTGTGGCACAAGTACCATTGATCAGCTTGGACGAATTGTCTCAAGTCGAGCTGCCTTGGTTTGACCCGCGCTTCGACTACATGGCCTACATCTCCCTGAAGCAAGCCCAAGAATTGCATGCCCTGCCGCGCCTTTCCGCTACCCACCGCTTCCAAATCATCGGTTGCACCATGGACGACCATTTCCGCGTTGCCGAGCCGATTCCGGGCGTTTACTACCAAGGCTTCGTCATGGGCCTGCAAGCTGTCAGCCGCAATGGTTTGGCCGCACGTGAAGAGTTGCAACACTTCGACCAACAGGTTGATGCTTTTGCCCAACTGATGGACGGCAAAGTTTTGCATACCGACTTGGACGCGTTCACCGAAGTCGCGCAAGCACTAGACCAATTCTGTGCGCGTGTTGACCAAACCATCGCCATTCACTTGGTTTCCCATTCCAACATCAGCGGCGTAGAGTTGCGTGCCGCTGTGGAAGATACAGGCTTCAAATTCGGTGAAGACGGCGCGTTCCACTTCGGCGACAACAACAATCCTCAATTGTTCTCCATCCATACTTTGGACAACAGACCGTTTACCAATCCTCTGTTGGACAACCAAGCCTACCGCGGCTTCAGCATGCTTTTGGATATTCCGCATGTTCCTGCCGGCGAAAAAACTTTCGACAAATTTATGGACTTGGCAGTCAAACTCTCCGGCCAACTCAGCTTGGATTTGGTTAACGACCAAATGGAAGAAGTTTCCACCCAATGGCTCAAAGACGTACGCAACTACGTTTTGGCACGTCAGGAAGAAATGCTCAAAGTCGGCATCAAACCCGGCAGCAAACAAGCCCTGCGCCTGTTCTCCTAAACTTTTCCAAACAAAAAGCGGATATGCAATAACGGCATATCCGCTTTTTTCAGGTAAAATCCCTTCATCTTCAATATTCATCGATTTTCAGACGGCCTCTCTATCATCAGGCCGTCTGAAAACTCTATTTCGATTGCTCATGAATCCGACCGCACAACGTATCAAATACCTGACCGACCTCCTCAACCGCTACGCCTACGAATACTACACCCTAGACGCGCCCAGCGTACCCGATGCCGAATACGACAAATTGTTCCGCGAGCTTGAAGCATTGGAGCTGAATCACCCTGAGTTGAAACTGCCCGACAGCCCGACCCAACGTGTCGGTGGCGAGCCTTTAGCAGGCTTTGCCGAAGTACGCCACGAAGTACCGATGCTGTCGCTGACCAACGCCTTCTCGCCACAAGATAAAAATGGCGTTTTTGACCATGCCGAAATGTATGCTTTCGATGAGCGCGTTCGTGGCGGATTAAACGGAGAAAAACCGGAATACGTTATCGAACCTAAATTTGACGGTCTGGCCATCAGCCTGCTGTACCGCGACGGCGTATTGACTCAAGCGGCAACCCGTGGCGACGGCACCACAGGTGAAGACGTTACCCAAAACGTCAAAACCGTATCCAACATCCCCCTTCGCCTGCATGGAGAAAATATCCCCGAGCTTATCGAAATACGCGGCGAAGTCCTGATGCTCAAAGCCGATTTTGCCGCTTTAAACGCACGACAGGCTGAAAACGGACAAAAACCTTTCGCCAATCCGCGCAATGCCGCCGCCGGCAGTCTGCGCCAACTCGATTCGCGCATTACGGCACAGCGCAAACTGCATTTCTTCCCCTATTCCATCGCCCGACAACAAGGCGGTTTTATCGCAGAAGAACACCTGCAAGAGCTGAGCTACTGTAAAGAGCTTGGCTTCAGCCTGCCTGACGGTAATTTCGGCTGTTTCAAAAATATCAACGAAGTATTAGCGTTTTACGAGCAAATGCAGCAAAAACGCCCTACATTACCCTACGAAATCGACGGTATGGTGGTCAAAGTCAACAGCTTGGCACAACAACGCGAACTCGGCTTCATCTCCCGTGCGCCGCGCTGGGCCATTGCCCACAAATTCCCTGCCGAAGAAGCATTGACCATTGTCGAAGCCATTGATGTACAAATCGGGCGCACCGGTGCAGTAACCCCCGTCGCCCGCCTGCAACCTGTATTCGTCGGCGGCGTTACCGTTACCAACGCCACCCTGCACAATCAGGACGAAGTATCTCGAAAAGACGTGCGCGTTGGCGATACAGTTGTCGTGCGCCGTGCCGGAGACGTGATTCCCGAGGTGGTGCGCGTAATTTTTGAACGCCGCCCAATGCAGGAGATCAACATTGCTGTTTCAGACGGCCTGCAAGACGATTTATTTGCCGAAACACCTTCTAAAACACAAGCCGAACCGCTTCACAAACCCTACCGCCTGCCTACCCATTGCCCTATCTGCCGCAGCGAAATCGAACGCGAAGAAGGCGAAGCGGTTGCCCGATGCAGCGGTGGTATGCTTTGCCAAGCACAACGCGCGCAAGGTTTAATCCACTTTGCCTCACGCAAAGCCATGGACATCGACGGACTTGGACAAAAACAAATCGAGCAGCTGGTCGCACAAAATTTGGTTCGTCATTTCGCCGATCTCTACCGCCTCGATATTCCAACCCTGCAAAAAATGAAGGAAACAGCGGATAAAGCATCGACTAATGAGGAAGAACCATCAAACAGTGATATTGAAGACTTTGAAAGCGAGACCGGCAATGCCCTGCTTAGCAAAACCAGTAAAAAACAGCCGACCAAATGGGCGGAAAACATCCTTGCAGGCATAGAAGCCAGCAAAATGCCCGAACTTGCGCGCTTCCTTTTTGCCCTCGGCATCCGTCACGTCGGTGAACGCACCGCCAAAACGCTGGCGCAGGCATTCGGTACGCTCGACCACGTCCGCCATGCCCCCGAACCCATCCTCGCCTGCCTGCCCGATATCGGCACGGTGGTTGCCCGCTCCATCGCCCACTTTTTTGCCCAAGAAGCGCAACAGGCAATGATAGACGAGCTGCTGGCTGTAGGTGTTGCCCCACAAAGCCAGGCTGTCACTATCCCGCCGTTGCGCCATGCCGAGCCGCAACGCTGGATTGCCCGCCTGCCTGATTTTAAAATCAGCGAAACCAAAGCGCTGGCCTTGTGGGAGCTTGCCGGACAAAACATAGAAGGTTTGCAAACCGACAAAGCATTGCCTGTCGATTGGCAAACATGGCGCAGTAAACCGCAAAACGCAGCCCTGCTTGAAAATATGAAAACTTTCTTTGCTCAAACGCTATCTAATCTTCAAGATGAAACGATTTCAGACGGCATCAATGAGACCATAGCAGGAAAAACCTTTGTATTAACAGGGACTTTACCCACGCTCAAACGCGACCAAGCCCAAGCCATGATTGAGGCTGCAGGTGGTAAAGTTTCCGGCAGCGTATCCAAAAAAACCGACTACGTTGTCGCCGGAGAAGCCGCAGGCAGTAAATTGGAAAAAGCCCAAACTTTGGGCGTGGCCGTATTGAGCGAAGAAGAATTACTGACGTTGCTGGGATAAGACAGTATCTATGACTAATCCTCCTTTTCAGACCGTCTGATACTTTATCATGTGGTATTATCATTACATACGACTACATCTTTACACTTTTTGGGGTATAAACCCACAGTTAAAATAGGATAATAATATGAAACCCATTAAAAAATGCGTCTTCCCCGTTGCCGGTATGGGCACCCGTTTCTTGCCTGCAACCAAAGCCAGCCCCAAAGAAATGCTGCCTATCGTAGACAAACCTCTGATTCAATATGCAGTTGAAGAAGCGGTTGAGGCCGGCTGTACTGAAATGGTGTTCATCACCGGCCGTAACAAACGCAGTATCGAAGACCACTTCGATAAAGCATACGAGTTGGAAACCGAATTGGAATTGCGTCAAAAAGACAAGCTGTTGGAGCACGTTCGCGATATCCTGCCTCCCAACATTACCTGCATGTACATCCGTCAAACTGAAGCATTGGGTTTGGGTCATGCCGTATTGTGCGCGCAGGCTGCCGTTGGTAACGAGCCTTTTGCCGTTATTTTGGCAGACGATTTGATTGACACGCCTAAAGGCGCGTTGAAACAGATGGTTGATGTGTACAACCAAAGCGGTAACAGCATTTTAGGCGTTGAAACCGTTGATCCTTCTCAAACAGGCTCTTACGGTATCGTTGAAGTTGAAAAGCTGAAAAGCTATCAGCGTATCACCAACATAGTTGAAAAACCCAAACCGGAAGAAGCGCCTTCCAACCTTGCTGTTGTCGGCCGCTATATCCTGACTCCGCGTATTTTTGACTTCTTGTCCAACCTGCCTCGCGGTGCCGGCGGCGAAATTCAACTGACAGACGGTATCGCCCGCCTGCTTGACCATGAGTTTGTCTTAGCTCATGCGTTTGAAGGTAAACGCTACGACTGTGGCAGCAAATTGGGTTACCTTGAAGCAACCGTGGCTTATGGTTTGAAACACCCTGAAACTGGCGAACAATTCAAAGAATTGCTCAAACAATACGCTTAAGCCCAGCCATTATAAAAAGGCCGTCTGAAATTTCAGACGGCCTTTTTCTCACACTTATTTCTTCCAATACGCCGGAGTAAACAAAATTAAAACAGTAAAAATCTCCAAACGTCCCAACAACATCACAGCCGTACATAGCCATTTCTGCACATCGCTCAGCGCAGCATAATTATGCGACGGACCGACTGCACCCAAGCCCGGCCCTGCATTGGTAATACAAGCAATGACTGCCGTAAAGGCGGATAAAAAGTCCAAGCCTGCCGCCATCAGTAAAAAGCTGAATACGATAACCGTCATAAAATAAATAAAGATAAACGACATGACGGTCAGCGCCATACGATCCGGAATGGAACGGTTGTTGACCTTTACCGTACGAACCGCACGCGGGTGCAGCAAAATCAACATTTCGCGCAAGCTGAATTTGAACAATACCAACGCACGCACGTTTTTAATACCGCCCCCCATAGAGCCTGAGCTTGCCAAGACGTTCGACAGGAAAAACATCCACAACGACACAATCAGCGGCCATTGAGCAAAGTCAGTATTGGAAAAACCGCTGGCCAATCCTATGGACACAAAGTTGAAGCTGACAAAACGCAAAGCTTCGCCAAGGCTTTGGTACACGTCCTGCTGCCACAGATACAATGCCGAAATCAAAATACTGCCCGACAAAACCAGCAGCATGGTGCGGCATTCTTCATCCTTCCAATACACCCGCCAAGAGCGGTTGCCCAGCGCAGTAAAATGGCTGGCAAAATTGATACCGCCCCAGACAGTAAAAAACATCAACGTCCATTCGACTGCCACAGAATCAAAATAGGCAACGCTGTCATCATGTGTCGAAAAACCGCCCAAGGCCACTGCCGACATCGCATGGCACAAGGCATCAAACCAACCCATACCGGCAATATGCAAGGATACAAAAGCCGCAGCAGTTGTCAGCGCATAGGCAAACCACAGCCGTTTGGCCACTTGCGAAATACGGGGAGCCATCTTGCTTTCCTTATCCATACCCGGAATTTCCGCTTTGAAGAGCTGCGTCCCCCCCACGCCCAACATCGGCAAAATCGCCACAGCCAGCACGATAATACCCATACCGCCAAGCCAGTTGAGCATGTGCCGCCAAAAATTGACCGATGGATCCAGCGTATCCAAGCCGGAAATCACTGTTGCCCCCGTTGTCGTCAGCCCCGACATCGCTTCAAAAAACGCATCGGTGAAACTCATGGACGGCATATAGAAATAAATCGGCATCGCCGCCACGACGGCAAAAGCCAGCCATAGCATCAATACCAGGGTAAATCCGTCACGCGGCCGCAATTCACGGTTGAAACGCAAAGTCAGCATCCAAGTAACGCACGACACCAGCAATACCGTTAAAGCCGTGTAGGCAAACACGAAAAACGCGCTGTCGTGATAAAAATACGACATCAGTGTCGGCACAGCCAACAGCAGTGAAAACAACAGCCCCAGCTTGGACAATACATGGATAATCGGCACAACCTTACTTACCGCACCACCCAATCTGAAACCCTTATGCAAATACATCATATCCCTATCATCAGAAAACAAAATATTCAGACGGCCTCATGAAAAAAAAGCCGTCTGAAACCGCATATTTTATCAAAATGCCGCAACCCCGTGATAAAGAAAAACCAAAAAACACTTGCCTGCTCTTTTTCTAAGAGTATAATGTTATACTATAACTCTCACTGGAGAAAGAAATGAAACCCGATATCCACCCAGACAACTATCGTACCGTCCTGTTTTACGACAGCGGTGCAGACCAAGGATGGCTCATCCGTTCATGTGCCAATACCCACGGAAAAACCATGGTTTGGAAAGACGGAGTAGAGTATCCCCTCTTCTCTCTTGATACCTCTTCCGCATCCCACCCCGTATACACAGGCAAACAACGCAACGTTAATGTCGAAGGCCGCGCCAGCAAGTTCAACCAACGTTACCAATCCATGATGTCTTCTTTCAGAAAGGATAAATGATGCAAGTCCTCTCATCCCTGAAAACTGCAAAAAAACGACACCGTGACTGCCAAATTGTCCGCCGAAAAGGCAAAGTGTACGTCATTTGCAAGAGCAATCCCCGTTTTAAAGCACGCCAGCGTTAAGCTGTTCTATCCTTCTTTCAATGTAACTCTCTGAATTTTCCGCACTTTCGTTTACCTCTAGCGCAAGTGTGGCTTTTTTTCAAACGGCATTAATCATTCATATCAAAACTACAAAGAATCCTGCCATACTCCCGAAAACAGGAAGAAAAAGTAAATAATGGTTATCCCTATTGTGAAGCCATAAAGATATTTATAACATGCCGCTACATTCTTCCTTAAACACTGACCATAGGAGTCAAAAATGAAAGTAAAAGCCCTGCTTGCAATTGCCGCCGCCATGAGCCTCGCTGCCTGCGCCGCACCTGAAGCCCATCGCCATGACCATGGTCAACGTCATGAGCACAATCATGCACACGAATATGGCCACCAACATCATGACATGCACAACCATGGCCGTGTTCAATCATTCAGCTGCGAAAACGGCCTGTCTGTACAAGTCCGCAACCTGAGCACCAACCAAGTTGAACTGCGTCTGGATGACAAAGTTGCCACCCTGTCTTCTGCCGTTGCAGGTTCAGGCGAACGCTATGTTGCCAACCAAGGCCTGTTCGGCAAAGGCGCTGAATGGCATCAAAAAGGCAGCGAAGCATTCTTCGGCTTCACTGACCCATACGGCAACAAAGTAGAAACTTCTTGCTCTGCCCGCTAATTTCTACTAAGCAATAGAATAACTAAAGGCCGTCTGAAAACTTGTTTCAGACGGCCTTTTATATTGGATAAAACGAAAGAGAAATATAGTTTCCGTTCAATGAGAAAATGTAAATATGAGGCTATTTGAAGGTTCAAAATACATCCATACCCCACGGATAAGTAAGGCCCTTTGAAAAGTGCTTTCTACGAGAATATATTTCTCAATATACGTCAAATCCACTATACCTATACTGACTATATCTATTTATCAAAACTACAAATCCCAATTACCCTTCAAAATCTATTCGCTATACGAAAACAAAGGCCGTCTGAAAACCTATTTCCAAAGTTTTCAGACGGCCTTTATTTAGACCAAACCATTAAGCGTAATGTCTGTCTTCGCCTTTGCCGTCAACGTTGTCGGCACAACGTTTACAGATGGTTTCATGGCCTGCAACTGCGCCTACATCGTGGGTGTAGTGCCAGCAGCGTTCGCATTTTTCACCATCGCTGGCTTTAGCGGTTACAGCAAGTTCATTACCTACTTTCACTTCAGCTTTAGACACCAGCAAAGCAAAACGCAATTCTTCGCCCAAAGTGTTCAGATAGTCGGCAATTTCTTCCGGAGCCGTAATTTCGGTTTCGGCTTGCAATGAAGAACCGACAGTTTTATCCGTACGCAAAGGCTCGATGGCGGCAGTTACCGCTTCGCGTGCTTCGCGGATCGCCGTCCATTTTTTCACCAATTCGGCTTCGGCTTTTTCATTGATAGATGGAAACTCATGCCATGTATGGAAGAGGACGCTGTCTTCTTCGCCGCCACCGATGATGTCCCATGCTTCCTCACCGGTAAAGCACAAAATCGGCGCAATCAGCAGAACCAAACTGCGTGTGATGTGATACAGGGCAGTTTGCGCACTGCGGCGTGCATGGCTGTCTGCTTTGGTGGTGTAGAGGCGGTCTTTCAGGATATCGAGGTAGAACGCGCCCAAGTCTTCCGAGCAGAAAGAAACAATGTCTTTCACGGCGAAGTGGAAGGCATAACGCGGATAGTAATCGCCTGCCAGACGCTCTTGCAGCTGGCGTGCCAATACCACGGCGTAGCGGTCGATTTCCACCATATCTGCCTGTTGCACAGCATCTTCAATAGGATTGAAGTCGCTGAGGTTGGCAAACAGGAAGCTCAAGGTATTGCGGATACGGCGGTAGCTTTCAGTTACGCGTTTGAGGATTTCTTTGGAAATCGCCAATTCGCCGCTGTAATCGGTGGATGCCGCCCACAGACGCAGGATGTCTGCGCCGAATTCGTTGTAAACTTCTTGCGGCGCGACGACGTTGCCGATGGATTTCGACATTTTGCGGCCGTTTTGGTCAACTACGAAACCGTGGGTCAACAGCTGTTTGTATGGCGCACGGCCCATTGATGAGGCACAACCGGTCAACATAGACGATTGGAACCAGCCGCGGTGTTGGTCGCTGCCTTCAAGGTACAAGTCAGCCGGCCATTCCAATTCTTCGCGTTGTTTCAAGACGGAATAATGGGTCGAGCCGGAGTCGAACCATACGTCCATCGTGTCGGAAAGTTTGTCGTAATTTTCACAATCTTCCGCGCTCAAGAGTTCGCTCTTATCAAGAGAGAACCACGCTTCGATACCTTTTCCTTCGATTTTTTGGGCAACTTTTTCCAACAACTCGGCAGAGTTTGGATGCAATTCACCGGTCTCTTTGTGAACAAAGAAAGTCATCGGCGTGCCCCAATAGCGTTGGCGTGAAACCACCCAGTCAGGACGGCCTTCAATCATGGCTTCTAAACGCGCACGACCCCATGACGGGAAGAATTCGGTGTCATCAACGGCTTTGATAGCTTTGTCGCGCAAGGTTTTACCGTCTGCACCGGCTTTGTCCATACCGACAAACCATTGGCCGGTCGCACGGTAAATCAACGGCGTTTTGTGACGCCAGCAGTGTGCGTAGCTGTGTTCGATTTTACTGCTTGCCAAAAGGTTGCCGGTTTCTTCCAACCATTGCAGGATGACGGGGTTGGCTTCCCAAACGCGCATGCCAGCAACACGAGGGGTTTCGCTGATGTATTTGCCTTCGGCATTTACAGGGTTGTAAAGCTCAATGCCGTATTTATTGCAGACAGCGTAGTCTTCCAGACCATGCGCAGGCGCAGTATGCACCAAGCCGGTACCAGCATCGGTGGTAACGTGGTCGCCGTTGAGCATGGGAATATCGCGTTCGAGGAACGGATGATTCATGTGCAGGTTTTCCAGCTTGTCGCCTGTGGTTTCTGCCAATACTTTCAGGTCGTCTGAAGCAAAGCCGTAACGTTTGAGCGCATCTTCTGCCAAATCTTTGGCCAATACCAATTTGCCTTTAGGCGTATCAATCAGTTGATACACCACGTCTGCACCAGCTGAAACAGCTTGACTCGCAGGCAAAGTCCAAGGCGTAGTTGTCCAAATAACGGCAAACGCGTTGCCTTCGATGCCGGACAAACCGAATGCGGCGGCAAGCGCGGCAGTGTCTTTAAACGGATAGCCGACGTCAATCGCAGGCGATACTTTGTCTTTGTATTCCACTTCCGCTTCAGCCAGAGAAGAGCCGCAGTCCAAGCAGAATTGAACCGGTTTCGCGCCGCGGTAGAGATAACCGGATTTGTAGATTTCGCCGAGCATACGTACAGTATCGGCTTCGGTTTTGAAATCCATGGTCAGATAAGGATTGTCCCAGTCACCCAACACGCCTAGGCGGATAAAGTCTTTTTTCTGACGGGCAATCTGTTCGGCGGCATATTCGCGGCACAATTCGCGGAAACGGGCTTTCGGCATGTCTTTACCGTGCAGTTTTTCTACCATTACTTCGATAGGCAAACCGTGGCAGTCCCAACCCGGTACATAAGGCGCATCAAAACCGGCTTGGGTTTTGCTGCGGATAATGATGTCTTTGAGAATTTTATTGACGGCATGACCGATGTGGATGTCGCCGTTGGCATACGGAGGACCGTCGTGCAGAATGAATTTCGGACGGCCTTTGGCGATTTCGCGCAGTTTTTGGTAGCGTTTTTGCTCGTACCAGCTTTTCAGCCATGCAGGCTCGCGCTTGGCAAGATTGCCGCGCATTGGAAACGGGCTCTCGAGCAGGTTTACGGTTTTACTGTAATCGGTCATTTTTTGATCTCTATTGTTGCGGTATTTCGGTTTCAGACGGCCTGATTGCTCATTTTAAAAAGAACAGGCCGTCTGAAAAAATTCAAAGGACTTATTGTAGCCCAATTGTCTTGATTTTATAAGCTTCTAGAAGCGTTTCTATGCTTCCCAAACCCTCGCATCTTCCATATCTTGCAAAATTTGGGTTTTCAATGCTTCGATACTCTCAAATTTTTTCTCGTCACGCAGTTTGTGCAGGAAGCGGACGAAGATGCGTTGGCCGTACAAATCGCCGTTGAAATCGAACAGATGGACTTCCAGTTTTTGCGAGCGGTTGTTGCTGACAGTAGGGTTAAAACCAAAGCTGGCAACGCCTCGGCGCGTGCCGAATGTGCCGTCTGCCTCAACGACAAATACGCCGCTTAGCGCATAATGATACGGAGGAAGCTGGACATTGGCGGTAGGCGCATTGATGGTGCGGCCGAGTTTTTGTCCATGTTTGACCTTTCCGCTTAAAACGTAATCATGGCCCAACAGTCTTTTGGCGTATTCCAACTTGCCGTCTGAAAGGGCTTGGCGGACGGCGGTACTGCTGGTGCGGATGTCTTCAACGATAACAGACGGCGTGCGCTCGGTTTGCATATCGGGCTGTTGAGCCAAGAGTTCAAAACAGCCTTCACGGCCGGCACCGAAACGGAAATCGTCGCCAATCAACAAATAACGCGTGTTGAGCGTTTGGCGCAAAAGCTGGTCGATAAACGCTTGTGCGCTCATATCGGAGAAAGCTTGGTTGAAACGCAAGACCCAAACGGCATCCACACAGCCGGTTTCACGCAAAAGGCGCAATTTGGTACGTAGCGGGCTGATGCGGTAAGGCAGCTTTTTCCCGGCTTTGCGCGCAAAAAATTCTTTGGGCTGAGGCTCAAAAACAACAACGACAACAGGCAGACCGCGCTGGTCTGCCTCTCGTTTGAGTTTTTGTAGAATGTGTTTGTGCCCGAGGTGTACGCCGTCGAAGTTGCCGATGGTTACGGCGGCTCCTTGAGGAAATTTGGGCGCGTGTCGCTGTCCAAGCCAGATGTTCATGGGTGGTGGGTATTGTGTTTGAATAGGCGGCTATTGTAAACGTTATTGCCGTTTCAATAAACCTTAGGCCGTCTGAAACCAATAAATATATGCTTTCAGACGGCCCTAAAGTTTGTTAATACCTTACCACCACCAAGGATAACGGCCAAACGGATAGCCCCAATCGTCGTAATAACGATAGTAACGGGCTTCGCGCAGCTGTTCTTGAGAAATATAGTTTTGCCATGCCATTTTGTAGCAGGCTTGGAACATCGGATCGGAAACTTTGTCGATATATTTGAGGCGGAAGGCTTTTTGTTCCGCAGTTGCGGCACCGGGTTTGCCTTCTTCGTCAAATTTGCGGCGGATCAGCGCGGCAGTCTCCTGATCGCATTGGGCAGCAAGATGTACTTGAAGATCCTGCTCATAGCGTTTCTGCGCTTGGGCGCGTGCGGCTTTTTGCTCAGGCGTGGTGGCGCAGGCGGCAAGTAATGCGGCAGCACCAATCAATAAAGTCAGGCGGATAGGATTCATCGGATGTTTCCTTATAGTCATGTATAGCTATTAATGTACGCCCTCATCTTGTAATGGGCAAGTGTGGCAACTTGGGGACACTTTCATATTATTTGTTCTTGGCAGCAGGCAGTTGCATATAAAATACACCCAATATAAATGCTCGCTCCTACCCTCAATCCAATGAACGACGACAAACGGCCCCACTCTTACCGACCGCGCCACCATAGGCAACACACGCCGCCGTTTTGGCAGGCAGACCGCCCGTATCTGCACGAACACAATATTTCCGATGCCCGTTTCAGACGGCTGGGCTACATCATGGCCTTTCTTGCCGGTGCGATTAATGCCGGCGGTTACTTCGCATTCTCACGTTATACCTCCCACGTTACCGGCTCAATGTCGCTGTTGGCAGATGTTTTGTATCTTCAAGAGTGGAGTGTGGCCATTATTGCCACAATCAGCGTGTTGTGTTTTGTTGCCGGAGCCGCGCATTCGGGCTGGGTGATTTTGTGGACGCAGCAAATGCGTTTCCGTGGCAGCTTTGGTTTTTCCATGTGGCTGGAAGCAGTTTATCTGTTGATATTCGGTTGGTTCGGTATTGCCGCGATGGAATGGGATTTTGGTGGCTCTGATTTTATTATGCCGTCTTTGGCATTGTTTTTATTGTGTTTTATTATGGGTATGCACAATACGGTTATCACGCTTCTTTCCGGCGGCGCCATCCGCTCCACCCACATGACCGGTACGGCGACCGACTTGGGCATTGAAATTTCACGCGCGCTTTATTACTCCAAACAGCATCATCCGCGCCTGCCGCACATCCACGTCAACAAACCGAAAATGTGGCTTTTAAGCGGCTTGATGCTGTCGTTTTTGCTGGGCGGCGTGGTTGGCGCATGGGGTTATCATCTGGTCGGCCATCATTTCGCCCTGCCCGTTTCCGCCGTTTTGCTCATACTGGGTGCAGGCTCGGTGGGATACGATGTCAAAGTCAGATTGAAATGGGCATTTGTCAGCTGGTATCGCCGTAAAAAGAAAAACCGGAAAAAATCGTAAAGAAACTTACTTTTCATCTGACTGCAAAACAACCAAATAGTCAGAAAAATGCAGAAATGTTTCAGTATTATGTTAACTGGCAAATATTTGCGTAATATCGGGTTAAACCCGTTCTTTTGCGTTTCAGATATTCGGTATCATTAATTCGTAATGACCCACGCAGTTTTTATTCATTTTTTCAGACGGCTTAAGCCGTCATCTAAAAAGAGGATACGACATGAAATTCTTGAAACCCCTGACCGTTATTGCTACTGCAATTCCTTTGGCACTTACCGGCTGTGTGACCGATCCTGTTACCGGCCAACAATCCGCCAGCAAAACCGCTATGTACGGATTGGGCGGTGCCGCTGTTTGCGGCATCGTCGGCGCACTGACCCACGGTGGCAAAGGCGTGCGTAACTCCGCATTGGCTTGTGGTGCAGTAGGTGCCGGTATCGGCGGTTACATGGACTACCAAGAGAAAAAACTGCGTCAAAGCCTGGCCAACACCAACATCGAAGTTGAACGTCAAGGCAACCAAATCAAACTGGTTATGCCTGAAAACGTAACCTTCGCTACCGGCAGCGCTGCCCTGAGCGGCCATGCTCAAAGCGCCTTGTCTGCTGCCGCGCAAACTTTGGTTCAATATCCTGATACGACTTTGACCATCAACGGCCACACCGACAACACCGGTAACGACGCCATCAACGAGCCATTGTCTCGCAACCGCGCCGAATCTGTCGCTACCTTCCTGCAATCCCGTGGCGTAAGCAGCACCCGTTTGAGCACTTTCGGTTACGGCTCCCGTCAACCAATCGCCTCCAACGCTACTGTTGAAGGCCGCGCACAAAACCGCCGCGTTGAAATCTTGATCAACCCTGATCAACGCGCCATTGATGCTGCTAAAAAACAAATGTAATCTGACATCCGTCTGATTCCCATACTTAAGGCCGTCTGAAATTTTAGACAGCCTTTTTCTTTGTAGATTTTGTTTGCAATTTCTCCCCCTCAATCCAACGCATCATAAAATTTATTCCTTTATTAACAAGACTTTTCAATTTTTCCTTCAAAAAAACTGTATTAATACTCTAATTTTTACATTAACTTAGAGTATAATTCCTAAAATTTTAAAAACACGCCTCATGCCGTCTGAAAAACGGCGGCGAAAAACACACTTATTTATATACACATCAGTCCGTTATCCAATCCATTTCATAGGATTTCAGACGGCACCATCCAGAATCTATGAAGGAGCATCCATGCAAAACAACTTTGACCCATTGATTATCCGTGGCAAATCACTGATTCCCGTTGTACAAGGCGGTATGGGTGTAGGCGTTTCCGCATCAAAACTCTCCAGCGCGGTTGCGCGCGAAAACGGCGTGGGTACCATCGCCAGCGTCGATTTGCGCCACTTGCACGAAGATTTGCTGGCCGAATCAAAAATCGATTCCAGCGAAGAAAAATACACCCGCCTCAACTGCATCGCGCTTGACCGTGAAATCAAAAAAGCCAAAGCCGATTCAGAAGGCAAAGGCATGATTGCCGTCAACGTCATGAAAGCCGTAAAAGACCATGCCGCCTACGTCCGTCAGGCCTGCGAATCCGGCGCAGACGCGATTGTGATGGGTGCAGGTTTGCCTTTGGATCTGCCTGAAATGGCCGAGGGCTACCACAAAGATGTCGCCCTTTTCCCTATTTTGTCCGAGTCACGCGGTATCAATATCGTTTTGAAACGTTGGATGAAAAAAGGCATCTTGCCCGATGCCATCGTTATCGAACACCCTGCCCACGCAGCCGGCCACTTGGGTGCGGCAACCGTTGACGGCGTGAACGATGCCAAATTCGAGTTCAAACGCGTTATTGAAGAAACATTTGAAGTATTCAAAAACTTGGGCTTGGAAAGCGAAAAAATCCCGTTGGTACTCGCCGGCGGCATGGCAAACTTTGAAAAAGTCAAAACAGCCTTGAAAAACTGGGGCGCGTCCGCCGTTCAAATCGGTACCGCATTTGCCGTAACCGAAGAAGGCGATGCCCACATCAACTTCAAGAAAACGCTGGCCGGTGCGGAAACCGAAAAAGTGGTTGAATTCATGTCTGTTGCCGGTTTGCCTGCACGCGGCGTGCGCACCAAATTCCTCGACAACTACATCAAACGCGAGGCCAAATTGCAAGCCAATGCCAAAAACGATCCGCGCCGTTGCACACAAGGCCTGAACTGCCTGACCAGCTGCGGTTTGCGCGACGGTTTGGCCAAAGCCGGTCAATTCTGTATCGACATCCAACTTTCCGCGGCATTCCGCGGCGAAGTCGATAAAGGCCTGTTTTTCCGTGGTAAAGACCCGCTGCCTTTTGGCAACGCCATCCGTACGGTTCAAGAAACCATTCATTATCTCTTGAACGGTTCCCTGCCCGTCATCCCTGCCAAATAAACACATCAATATTCAAAAGGCCGTCTGAAAACATTTAAACCCTGTTTTCAGACGGCCTTTTTGTCCCAATCCATCTAAAAAATGCTAAGATTATTGCCTTAATTTATCGGCAGAAACATCATGAACCCATTATTAAACCATCTCAAACCCTATCCTTTCGCCCGCCTGCGTGAAGCCATGCAAGGCATTGATGCACCCGAAGGCATTACGCCCATTCATCTGCAAATCGGCGAGCCGAAACATCCGACGCCCAAAGTCATCACCGACGCGCTGACCGCCTCCCTGCACGAACTGGAAAAATATCCGCTGACCGCAGGCCTGCCCGAACTGCGCCAAGCCTGCACCGAATGGGTTGCCCGCCGTTATGATGGTTTGAGCCTCAATCCCGATAATGAAATCCTGCCCGTATTGGGCAGCCGGGAAGCTTTGTTCTCTTTTATCCAAACCGTTTTAAATCCGGCTTCAGACGGCCCCAAACCGGTCGTTATCAGCCCCAATCCTTTCTATCAAATTTACGAAGGCGCAACTATTTTGGGCGGCGGTGAAATCCATTTTGCCAACTGTCCTGCGCCCAGCTTCAATCCCGATTGGAGCAGCCTGCCCGAAGACGTGTGGCAGCGCACCAAAGTCCTGATCGTCTGCTCGCCAAATAATCCGAGCGGCAGCGTCCTGCAATTAGAAGACTGGAAAGAAATTTTTGATTTGCAAGACAAATACGGCTTCGTTATTGCCTCTGACGAATGCTATTCCGAAATCTATTTTGACGGCAACAAGCCGATCGGCGGCTTGCAGGCTGCGGCGCAATTAGGACGCGGCACGCGCAACATTATTATGTTCACCAGTCTGTCCAAACGCTCCAATGTCCCCGGTTTGCGTTCCGGCTTTGTCGCAGGCGATGCCGAGTTACTCAAAAACTTCCTACTCTACCGCACCTACCATGGCAGCGCGATGAGCATTCCCGTACAACGCGCCAGCATTGCTGCTTGGAACGATGAAGAACACGTCATTGACAACCGCCGCCTCTACCAAGAAAAATTCGACCGCGTCATCCCTATTTTGCAACAGGCATTCGATGTCAAACTGCCTGACGCGTCGTTCTACATTTGGCTGAAAGTTCCCGATGGCGACGACTTGGCATTTACGCGCAACCTGTGGCAGAAAGCCGCTATCCAAGTGTTGCCCGGCCGATTCCTCGCCCGCGATACCGAACAAGGCAATCCGGGCGAAGGCTACGTCCGCATCGCTCTGGTTGCCGATGTGGAAAGCTGCGTCAAAGCGGCTGAAACCATGGTTGCTTTATACCGCCGATAAAACAAAGGCCGTCTGAAATTTCAGACGGCCTTTTTAAATCTACCAAGTTATATCACGAAATCCAACAGATAAAAATCTTCTTTGCCTACGCCGCATTCAGGGCATTTCCAGTCGTCGGGGATGTCTTCAAACTTGGTACCTGCCGGCAGGCCGTGTTCGGGGTCGCCGACATCTTCGTCGTAAATCCAGCCGCAAGGGCCGCACATATATTGAGCCATTTTGTGTTCCTTCTATTTTAAAAGGCCGTCTGAAACCGTATTTTCAGACGGCCTTTCGTGTGTTTTATTGTTGATATTTTGAATTTATTGAGCTGCTTCCAAAGCGTCGATTTCTTTACGCAGATGTTTGATGGCCGGTGTTACGATGGCGACGAACATGGCCTCGCGGACGCGGCGTTGCGCCGGACTGCGCATCAGATAACCTTTCGCGCCTGCATGCAATGCAGCAGATTGAGTGGCGTTCAATGCCAATACGGCAGCCGCTTCACGCAGTTTCAAGGTTGCCAGCGTGTCAGGTTTATTGTTCCACGCATCATCGGCAAGGCGTTCGGTTTCCGCCCATGCGCCGTCCAACGCAGCTTTCAAATCATCGTAGCTGTGGTCGAGGTATGAGTTCACTTCTGCGTTCACCACATTGGCCATGCGGATAATGCCGAGCGCACCGTCAATCACACCGGCGCCGATACCTATTTGCAGCAAGATGAAACCGGCTTTAATGGTCGGGATATAAGACTGGAACTGCTCAGGCGCAGCAATCACATCTTCATCCGGAATAAACACGTCTTTAAAATTCAGGCTGTAAGTGCGCGTGCCTTCCAAACCGCAGAATTCAGGGCAATCTTGCAGGGTAACGCCTTCCCATTGACCGCCGGTAATAAACATCACATAGCTGTCGCCAACTTGGGCGGTATTCGCCCAAATATGGTCTTCACCGATATTAGATACCCAAGGCAAAGCGCCGTTGACTTTGTAGCCGCCCTCTACGCGCTCGGCTTGCAGGTTGTGTTTTTCAATGCCGGCAAGGTGTTTGACGGTATTGGACATGCCCGTACCGGCCAAAACTTTACCCTGCAGAATATCGGCAAAATATTTGTCTTTAACCGCTTGATTAGGCGATTGGTGCAGATACCACGCGCAAGCTGCCTGACACCATGCGCTGAACGACGTCGCGCCGCATTCTTTACCGATTTCGCGCAATACGGCGATTTGCGTTGCCAAACCCAAACCATTGCCGCCTTCTTCAACCGTACCGGTTGCGGCAAAACCGCCGATTTTGCCCAATTCCAGCATAAATTCTTTCGGGTACAGGCCTTTGCGGTCGATGTCGTCTACCGATGGTTTCAGCTTGCTTTTAACGAGTTCGGCAACATTGTTCAGTAAAGCTTCGCGTGTCATGATTTTTTCCTCTGAATAAGGTTTGAAGCGTAGATGGTTCTACTCATGAATTATTCTTGGTAACAAGGATATCCCTTGCTTTTTACTAAAAGGCCGTCTGAATTTTCAGACGGCCTTTGATGGGATTAGGCAAATGCCTGCAATTCAGGGTTGATCTCAGTTTTGGCAAGGTTGTTGACGTAGTTGCACAAGGTTGCCAAAGCAACGCCCATGACGACTTCAACGGCTTGCTGTTGGTTGTAGCCTGCATCGAAGAAAGCTTTCAGCTCGTCGTCGGATACTGCGCCTTTTTTCGCCATAACGGCTTGGGTGAATGTCGCCAAAGCACCCAGTTTGGCATCGTCAAACTCGCCTGCAGCCAATGCGCGTGCGGCTTTGATGGATTGTTCGGACAGCAGTTTTTTCAAGGTAGCCAGTTTGGTGTGGCCGGCAACGCAGAAACCGCATTCATTAGTACGGGCGGCGATGATTTGAACAACTTCAACTTCGCCGTCAGTCAGGCTGTTGGCCGCATTCAGCTTGCCAACTTCTTGATAAAACGCCAAAGCTTCAGGCGCATTGGCCAAAACGCCGATCAGGTTAGGAATAAAGCCATTGTTTTTCAATACGGCTTCAATGCGTGGTTTAGCAGCTTCAGGAGCGGTTTCAACTGTGTGTATGGTCAAGCGGGACATGTGTATAACCTTCTTATCTGGTGAAATGAAGCGACCATCATAAGCCATCCGCCTCCATCAGAAAAAGACTTATTGGTTATTTACCGCGAACCAAAAGTTATAAGGCCGTCTGAACGGATTCAGACGGCCTTATCAAATGATTCAACTCATTATTTCATAAAGTTTTTCAGCAGCATAGAAGCAATGTCGTCCAAGCCGAAGCCATCCGCATCTTGAGCCGTGCCGTTAGGTGTGGCTTTATCGACCAAGTCTGGCAACACTTTTGCCAACAAATCGCCTGCTTGACCGGCATCCACACCGAATTTTTGCGCGATTTGGTTTACCGTATCGCTGCCCAAAGCATTTTGCAGGTCGCTGCCGGACACTGGCAGGTTGCTGGATTGGTTGGAAACCCAGCTGCTCAGGGCATCGCCCAAACCGCCTTGTTGCAGTTGGTTGATCAGGTTGCCCACGCCGCCTTGCTGTTTCACCAAATCCATCGCCATATCGGTCAGAGAACCTTGTGCGCCGTTTTCGCTGTTGCCACCCAACATTTGAGTAGCCGCATTCAAAAGATTGTCCATGAGTGCCATGACTTTTTCCTTGTATTTGTGTCTAAAAAAGAGAACGGAGTGTAGCAAAATTTGCACTGAAAAAAATCAGGCTTAACCAAACTAAACTTCTTTTATCCCAAAGCCGTAACAAAACAAAGGCCGTCTGAAACCTGGTTTCAGACGGCCTTTATAATGAATAATGCTATTCTTCGCGGCCATTGAAATACTCGGCCGCTCCGCCTTCAAAAAAGCCTTGCAAAATCGCCTGCGCCGCTACTTGGTCAAGCACGGATTTTTGTTTTCGGCCAAATACTTGGGCTTCCGCAAGTAGGCTTTCCGCGTATAAGGAAGACATCCTTTCGTCCACCCAATAAACCGGCAAATTAAAACGTCCGTGCAAACGGCGGCCAAATTTGCGGCTCAAACGGGTCAGCTCATGTTCCGTGCCATCGGTATGCGTCGGCAGTCCGACCACAAAATACTTGGGTTGCCATTCTTTGACCAGCTTAGCAATGGCCTCGAATTTTTCATCATTGCTGTTGCCGGTTACCGTCGCCAGCGGATGACTCATACCCAGCTCTGCCTCGCCCTGCGCCACGCCGATACGCGCCTCGCCGAAATCAAAAGCCAAAACCGTGCCTTTTGGTGTATCAGGCATGGCCGACTCCTGAAACCAAGGCGTTCGGATTGACACCCAATTTTTCAAAAGCAGCGGCATAACGGAGTTCGTAAGGCACATCAAACAGGATATGCTCGTCCGCAGGAACGGTCAGCCAAACATTTTCTGCCAGCTCGCGCTCCAACTGCCCTTTGCTCCATTTCGAATAACCAATACTGATCAAAGCCTTATCCACCGCACCTTCTTTAGACAAGTTTTCAATCACATCGCGCGAAGAAGTCAGCGCGACGTTATCGGTTACCACCATGCTGTTTTGCCAGCGGCCGATCGGCGTATGCACGACATAGCCGCGCTCAATCTGAACCGGCCCGCCCATCATCACGTTTTCATGTTGCAGGCGCAACGGGATATTGCGGTCGGCGGCGGCGAAAATCATGTCCATAGTAATCGGCGAAGGCTTGTTGATGATGATGCCCAGCGCACCTTCTTCATCGTGTTCGCACACATAAATGACCGTATCCGTAAAAAACGGATCGTCCATATGAGGCATGGCAATCAGGAAATGGTTGGCTAAATTCATATTCTTTTAATCTATAAGCTGATTTTATTATTTTTGTCCGTCGGCAACCGGCGCATCCACCACGCATGCACCGTAAACCGCGCCGCCTGCCGGTACCGGCGCATCAGTTTTCGCATGGGCAAAACACGATACCGCGCTCAAAGAGTTTTTCGGCGAGCCTTGAACGATTTTATCGCTGTACACCAAATAAGCAAAAGACTTACGTTTCGGGTCGTAGTAGCGGATAATCTGCTGGCTCTTAAATGCTATGCTGGCACTGCGTTTGAACACTTGTCGCGGTTTCAAAACCGCAGCCTCGTTATAACGGATGACTTCCGCACTTTGCACGCAGGAAACCGATGCGTCGCTGGCATCTTCTTCCAGATTGACCGTTTCTTTCAAACCGCCTTTTTTCGCGTACGAAATATAACAGGCCACCCCCTGCACATCAGGATCGTCAAAACCTTCCACTTCAATACGGTCGTTTTTACCCAGCATATGAAACACCGTACTGGCGCGCCCGATTTTATCGGTATTGTCACCGCAAGCCGCCAAAACCATGGCGCCCAACACTACTAATAAATATTTTTTCATAATATCCTGTCGATGCAGACTGTCAGTTTCCAGGCAGACTTAAATCACGTCCGCCTACTCTATCGTTACTATATAAGACCGTTCGTCCATATTGCAACCCGATATTATTTTCAGACGGCCTGACAGACAGTATAATCCGTCCTATTGTTCCTACTTTGATAGCAAGATCGAACCATGCGTTACAAACCCCTCATTCTCGCCCTGTTGCTCAGTTTCTCCCTGCCAACCTATGCTGCCAAAGACGCGCCGAAAGAAAAAGCGGCTGCCGTCAAAAAAGCTGCGCCCGTAAAAAAAGAGAAAGAAGCTGCTAAGGCAGATGTAAAAAAAGAAACCTCAAAAAAACAAGCGGTAAAAGAAAAAGAGGAAGACAAAAAAGCGGTTAAAGCCAAAGCTGCCAAAGAGAAGGAAACCGCCGACAAAAACGAACGCGCTTCAGCCAAAAACAAAACGGCTAAAGCCGCCGAATCCGCTGCCGACAATAAAAAGGCCAACCGTAAAGCCGAAGAGCCTAAAGAAACAGCAAAAGACAAAAAAGCCGCAGCTGCAAAATCCGGCAAAGCCAAAGAACAAGACAAAAAAACTGCTGAAGATAAAAAAGACAGCAAAGCCAAAGAACCCGTAAAAAAAGAAGAACCTAAGGAAACCAAAGCCAAAGAACCTGCTAAAAAAGCTGTTGACGACAAAAAAGACACAAAAGCCAAAGAGCAAAACAAAAAAGCCGAGCCTAAAGTTGAGCCCAAAGCCACTTCTTCAGCCGACAACGATTTCAAAGCAGCCGTAACTGCCGCTGCCAACGACATGGAAACCAAGAAATCCTTTGCCAAACGCAACGAGGGTTTCATTATCCATGTCAATGCCACGCTCAAACAGCTGCAACAAACACGCAACAACCTCTCCGGCATCAACCGCAAACAACGCGACGCATGGGAAAAATTCCAAAAACTCAATGCCGATGCCAACCAGTTGAAAGCCGAAGTGTCCAACACGCGCGCCCAAATTTCGCGCTTTGTGTCCGGCAACTATAAAAACAGCCAGCCCAACGCGGTCGCCCTCTTCCTGAAAAACGCCGATGCCGGTCAAAAAACCCGCTTTCTGCGTTACACGCGTTATATCAACAACGCCAACGACCAAGTCATGAGAGACTTGGAAAAACAACAGAAAGAGCTGGCAGCGCAAGAGCAAAAAATCAACAATGAATTGGCCTACCTGAAAAAACTGCAAGCCAATATTCAGGCTTCATTGCGTCAACAAGGCGTAACCAATACCGCCGAACAAGCCGAAAGCCGCCGTCAAAACGCGCAAATGGCCAAGGAAGCGCAAAAGAAAATCAACCACAGAGAAAACGAGCAGCGCCTCAACAATCTCTTGAAAGATTTGGAAAAACGCAAAGCCGAGCAACGCAAAGCCGAAGCCGAAGCACGTAAAAAAGCCGCAGAAGCCCGTTTGGCCGCCGCCGAAAAAGCCCGCAAAGAGCAGGCTGCCGCCCAACAAAAAGCCGAAGCCGAACGCGCCGCCATGTCCACGCTGACTGACGAAGACATGAAACTGCAAGCCCCGAACACCCAAGGCTTTACCGTCAGCAACGCCAACAGCTTCAGCCGTATGCAAGGCCGTCTGAAAAAACCGGTCAACGGCACACTGGCAGGCCTGTTCGGTCAAGACCGCGGCGATGGCGAAGTTTGGAAAGGCGTGTTCTACAATACCGTTCCTGCTCCGGTCAGCAGCATTGCCTCAGGCACGGTTACTTTTGCCGGCGAGCTTGAAGGCTACGGCAAAGTAGTTGTCCTCGACCACGGCGACGGCTATGTCAGCATTTACTCCGGCCTGAACGAAATCGACATCGCCCAAAACTACGCCGTCAATGCCGGCAGCAAGATTGGCACCAGCGGCACTTTGCCGTCGGGCGAAACCGGCCTTTACCTTGAAGTCCGCTACAACGGACAAGTCATGAATCCGCTTTCATGGATTAACTGATGTTTCAGACGGCCTGAGTGGGCTTTCCCCTTCAGGCCGCCTGAATTTTCATCATAAACTACAATAAAACACGATTTTCACGCCTGTTCAGCACATTAAACAACAAACTTTTACCTTAAACTTATTGTTCCAAGCGTTTAAATCACATAAAGTCAACGGGTTCAGAGAAAACAAAAACCACTTTGCTTACCGTATACAAAAAGAAAGTCAAACGAATGTCAACAAAATCCACTTTGAAAAAAGTTGCAATCTACACTCTCGGCGCATTTAGCGGCATCGCCCTCAGCCTGAGTGTACAAAGTTTTGCCGCCGAAAAAGACAAAAAAGATAACGAGGCCCTGCCCGTGCAGACCATCCGCACCATGGCAGAAGTGTACGGCCAAATCAAAGCCAACTATTACCAAGACAAACCCGATGCCGAGCTCTTTGAAGGCGCAATGAAAGGCATGGTGTCCGATCTCGATCCGCATTCCGAGTATATGGACAAAAAAGGCTATGCCGAAATGAAAGAATCTACCAGCGGCGAATTCGGCGGTCTGGGCATGGAAATCGGACAAGAAGACGGCTTCGTCAAAGTCGTTGCCCCGATTGAAGACACACCTGCAGAACGCGCAGGCGTGAAAAGCGGCGACTTTATCGTCAAAATCGACAATACCTCTACGCGCGGCCTGACCGTCAGCGAAGCCGTCAAAAAAATGCGCGGCAAACCGGGTACCAAAATCACCCTGACCCTTTCACGCAAAAATGCCGACAAACCCATCGTCGTCAACCTGACCCGCGCCATCATCAAAGTCAAAAGCGTGCGCCATCATCTGCTTGAAAAAGACTACGGCTACATCCGCGTCTCCCAATTCCAAGAGCGCACCGTTGCCGCGCTTAACGAAGCCGCACAAGCCCTTGTCAAAGAAAACAAAGGCCCGCTCAAAGGCATCATCCTCGACTTGCGCGACGACCCGGGCGGCCTGCTCAACGGTGCAGTCGGCGTATCCGCAGCCTTCCTGCAGCCTGACGTAACTGTTGTCAGCACCAAAGGCCGCAACAAAAAAGAAGGCATGGTGCTCAAAGCAACTGCCGAAGACTACATCACCACCAGCGGCAAAGACCCGTTGGCCGGATTGCCTGCCGAGCTGAAAACCATTCCTATGACCGTCCTGATTAACGCAGGCTCGGCCTCCGCTTCCGAAATCGTTGCCGGCGCATTACAAGACCACAAACGCGCCGTTGTCGTCGGCACACAAAGTTTCGGCAAGGGCTCAGTGCAAACCCTGATTCCGCTTTCCGGCGGCAGCGCAGTCAAACTGACCACCGCCCTTTACTACACGCCAAACGACCGCTCGATTCAAGCACAAGGCATTGTTCCTGACGTTGAAGTCAAAGACAAAGACCGCGCCTTTGAAAGCCGCGAAGCCGATTTGGTCGGCCATATCGGCAATCCGTTGGGCGGCCAAGACGTCAACAGCAGCACTGAAACGCCTGCCAACTCAGAAACCAAAGCCGATAAAGACAAGTCCAAAAAAGACAAAGACGAAGACATCTCCAGCCGCCGCATTCCAAATCCGGCCAAAGACGATCAGCTGCGTAAAGCCTTGGACTTGGTGAAAAATCCAGCCGAATGGCAAAAATCTTTGGGTTTGGCAGCGAAAAAACCTGCGCCGAAAAAAGATGCAGATAAAGACAGTAAAAAATAAACCTGTTATTTCTCAATAAAAAAGGTCGTCTGAAAACGATATGATTGTTTTCAGACGACCTTTTCTATGTTATTTCACTCCCCAATACACCAGTCCCTTATATGGCAACTTAATATTAGGCAACCAAAAATCTTCTCCCTGCCAACCTTTGTCTTTATTTCCTACTACTTGATAAAGTGTAAGGAATAAATCATTAGGATATTTTTCTCCTAATTTACGGTCGTCTTCCGAAAGCATTGTGCCAGTTGCTCGAGAAAGTTTACGTCCGGTTTTGATCAAAATATAGGTTTTAAAACTTGGACGTTGTGCCTTTAATGCTTCTACACCAGCAATAAATTTTTCCTTATCCCAGTCATCAGGTACATAATTACCAAGCTCATCTAAAATCAAGAATAGATCTTCTATGTCTATTTGATACAAATCAGATTGTACCTTATCTATCAAAACAGATGGAAGAATACCGTTTATAGCCAACAAGTTATTCTCATTCGGACGAAGTGGAAAGTAATTTACACCACCAACCATTTGATTGATACTATCAGCTTTTAATACATTCTTTCTGGTCGGATTGATGTTTTTCGGGTAAATAACCTGAATATTGCCATCTGATTTTTTTGCCTGCTCAATAATCAGATTATTTGCTTGATTGAGTTGTACAAAGAAGTAATAGACATCAAACGGAATATAAAGCCGTAATAATGATTTATCACGGTCATATCCAAAAATACGCGAATGTTGCCAGAAAGTATCTGCATTCGGTTTTTTGGCAGTGCGACTATAATAAACCGTTTGTAATTTCGGAATAGTTAAGCCTCGTCCAATCACATTCCCACCAATAATAATATTAAAGCCTCTTTCTAAATCAAAATCTGATTCTGTCTGCGAGTTAACGACGAGAATATAAATTTGCTTATTTTCTAAAAGTTCTGTTAGTTTTTCATAAATTTCCTCAAAATGATGAATATCAGGCTTGGTCTTTTGTAAATTCAAATAGTCTTCTTTAAAGCTGTCTGCAAGATTCTCCCCGCTATTAATCGCTTGTACCAAATCATTTAAAAAAGCTTGGATTTTTTGAGAGAAGGCTTGATGGTCTTGGATTTTATAACTTGGATGTAAAGCAAAATTACAATTGGTTTTACCGCATAAAGCAAACTCTGCACAAGTAAGCAGAAAACTGTGCAATGCCTGTTTTACCCCTTCGGCAATTTCACCACTCGCATCTTTCATATCGTCCAATTCACTGTCAATGAAGCGAACGATATAGCTTGGAGGATCAGAGAAGACAAAGTTGCCACCGATGTATTTTTCACCAGCTTCAAAGAAATGGATAAATTCAGGTTGCCAATCAGATTCTTCATGTTGCAATAAAAGCGATTGAGGCGTGGCGGTCAACTGAATAAATAGGCTTTGACAACAGGAATTCTTAATGTCATTTAGCAGTTTATTGATAGTACTGACATCTTTATCCGGCTTATCAGCATTAGTATTTAGGCTGGCCGCATCGGCTTCATCGTCCACAATAACCAAAGGATAGCCTTTCAGGCTACTTTGACTAGCAAACAAATTACGCCAACGTTTCAATACACGGGCATTCTTTTTAATCACAACCAAGATGGGATTATTTGCCTTCATTACCTGCATAAAACTTCGGTCATCGTTTTCAGACAACACAATAAAATTTTTCAGATTAGCTTCGGCGCGCTTGACTGTCTGTTCCTGTAAATCTACGCTGTCAGTAGTAAGATACAAAAAAACTTTGTGGTCACCATCATCAGCCAGCGCACTTAATACACCCAAAACCTGTGCCGTTTTGCCACTTTGAACATTGCCCAGCAATAAAACGTTTTGAGCAATTTTCGGTTCGGTTTGTGATAATTTCCCCATAAAACCATCAACGGTATTTTTAACAGAATCAGCTAATTCAGGCGGAGTCAATTGATTCAAGTAGGTTTGCAACATTTAGTTTTTCCCCTTAAATGAGAGTAGCCAAACATCAGGATTGTCGGTTGAACGGAACTCAAAATGATCGTTACCGTATTTATGTAGAGTCTCTTCTGTGACAGCTTCCCCTGTTCTTAAACAATCAGCCGCCTCTAAACGTCCTTTAACCCATTTACCAAATATGGTTTGATCACCTTTTGAACTGAAATTTTTACCATTTTGTCCTGTGGTATTACATTCAAATTGCCAACCATCATCCGTGATGACAGTAAATTCTTTTTGTTTTGGGTATCCTTCTGCACCTAAAAATTTTGTTGATACAATCAACTCTGCTTCATACCATGGCCTAGGTAAATAAAATCCGCGTTTATTTTTACGGCCTTTGGCAAAAAATCGGTTTAAACTGCTTTCTGGGAAAGTTTTAACTGGCAAATCAAAGTGATAAGTCGATATTTGTGAAAAAAGTTGCTCAAGTATAGAATCATTTACTTTTTCAACTCCCAGACAATTCTCCAAATGAAGATTATGTTCTTTAAAATCAGTTGGTTTTGCTACTTGATTAATAGCCACACCCAATTGCTGGATAACCTGATCTATATTTTTATGTAATTTAGATGCCGTCTGAACATCATTCAAATGAACCATTGTTTCATAGGTTCGCTCAGTATTATCCCAAAAGCAAGTAAGATTAGCAGAACCAATCAATCCATGAGTTTCATTCTGATTCTTAAACGAATACATTTTTCCATGAAATTTCACACGTGGAGAAACGTATACTGCCCCACGTTGCTTATCTTGCAAAAAATAATTTAATTCACAAAGACTGTTGTATTGAGGACGACTAAACCCTTCTAAATAATGCATACCAACCAATAATTTGATTTTCTGGTTATGTTCGCTATCTTCTAAAATTTTATGTAACTCTTTGACTGCATCATTAGAAACATAGCCTGTTGCCATTAAAATTTCATTGGCGGACATAAATAAATCCATCCAAACTTTATTTAATGGCTTATCTGTAATTCGTGCATTAGCAATATTAGAAAAAACAGTATTCATCGTTTTCCCCCTCGAATTTTGCTTAGTCGGTCATGAAATAAAACGTCCTTCTCTGCTTTCAATTTCTTATGTAAATCTACTTTTTTATAGTTACCTGAAAAAATTGGTAAGAGGGTTCTTGCTAATTCAACCACACCTTGAGGCGGTACCGCATTGCCAATCTGACGACGTACTTCCGTCGTTGAACCAACAAACTCAAAATCATCAGGAAAACTTTGAAGCCTTGCTCGTTCTCTATTAGTAAAAGCACGCGGTTCAGGAAAATGATAGCCCCAAGTACCACCGCCGCCCGCAGCAATAATCGTTGTAGAAGGTCTATTACGGTGCATTCGACGATAAACAAGGCTTAACATACTTTTTACATACAAAGGATGCTCTTTAGGAATATCGCTATAGTTTCCTCCTTCTGGGATTAGTTCTAAACGTTTACGAGTTTGCTCACTAATTTTCAACAATTCATTATTACTAACATTTTGTGGAATATTAGATATCGCTTGACCAGCAGTTACATATGGTTTTAAGCCATTTTCGCCAGTTTCATTGTGCGTCGGTTCTGGATGATGAAAATCAAATCCTGTATCCAAACGTACTCCGACAATTAGCACACGTTCACGAAATTGAGGTACGCCAAATTCAGCAAAGTTATACAGCTTCGCCTGAACGTAATAACCGCAATTTTCAAAGTCGGTAATAATTTGCTGGATGGCTTTTTTCTTGTTAGCAGTCAACAAACCTTTCACATTCTCAGCAACAAAAACTTTCGGTTTTTTTGCATTTACAAAACGTAAAAAGCTTTTATAAAGATTGCCGCGCTCACCCTCTAAGCCCGGCTGTTTCCAAATCATGGAAAAATCTTGACAAGGGAACCCGCCTAAAATGATGTCGCAATCGGGAATAGTTGGATCATTCGGATCAATTTGTTCAATATTACCTTCTACGATGACATCGCCGATATTTTTACGGAAACTTTCGCAAGCCCAATGGAAAAAATCGTTCGCCCAAACAGTTTCATAACCAGCTTGGTGAAAACCCAAATCTAAACCTCCACATCCTGAAAATAGAGATAGAATTCTGGGTTTATTGTCAGATGAATTAAAATTTGCGATTTGTTTAGATAACATAGGATTTCACTCCTATGCATAGATTTGATAAAAAACCTTGAAGGGATTTTAATAGAGAACTAGGCAAGGCAAGGCAAGGCAAGGCAAGGCAAGGCAAGCTTACCATCACTTTTTTGAAATAAAATCATTTTTCTAAAACTTCCATGTAAATTTTTCCTATTATGCCGCAAAAAAACAGCAAATGCCGCTGCATTAAACAAGTGATGAATACTTGAAATTATAAATAAAGTATTCATAATCCCAAGGCCGTCTGAAAACCTTCCTCACTTTTCAGACGACCTTTTCACACATCAAATATCCATAGGGAAAACACCATGGCAAAAGCCCCCAAAACCATTTACCAATGTTCCGAATGCGGTGGCACTTCCCCGAAATGGCAAGGCAAATGCCCGCATTGCGGCGAGTGGAACACGCTTCAGGAAAGCCTAGCCGCGCCCGAGCCAAAAAACGCCCGCTTCCAATCTTGGGCGGCGGACACTTCGACCGTCCAATCCCTCTCTGCCGTTACCGCGACCGAAGTGCCGCGCAATCCGACGGGCATGAGCGAACTCGACCGCGTATTAGGCGGCGGTTTGGTCGATGGTGCAGTCATCCTGCTCGGCGGCGACCCCGGTATCGGCAAATCCACACTACTGTTGCAAACCATCGCCAAAATGGCGCAAAGCCGCAAAGTGCTGTACGTTTCTGGCGAAGAATCCGCCCAACAAGTCGCCCTGCGCGCGCAACGTTTGGAACTGCCCACCGAAGGCGTAAACCTGCTTGCCGAAATCCGCATGGAAGCGATTCAGACGGCCTTGAAACAGCATCAGCCCGAAGTCGTGGTCATCGACTCCATCCAAACCATGTATTCCGACCAAATCACTTCCGCCCCTGGTTCCGTGTCGCAGGTGCGCGAGTGTGCCGCCCAGCTGACGCGCATGGCGAAACAGATGGGCATCGCCATGATACTGGTCGGACACGTTACCAAAGACGGTGCGATTGCCGGCCCGCGCGTGCTGGAACACATGGTCGATACCGTGCTGTATTTCGAGGGCGACCAACATTCCAACTACCGCATGATACGCGCCATCAAAAACCGCTTCGGCGCGGCAAACGAATTGGGCGTATTCGCCATGACCGAAAACGGTTTGAAAGGCGTGTCCAACCCGTCCGCCATCTTCCTCGCCAGCTACCGCGACGACACGCCCGGCTCGTGCGTTTTGGTTACACAAGAAGGCAGCCGCCCACTTTTGGTCGAAATTCAGGCATTGGTCGATGATGCACACGGTTTCACCCCCAAACGACTCACCGTCGGTCTCGAACAAAACCGCCTCGCCATGCTGCTCGCTGTCCTCAACCGCCACGGCGGCATCGCCTGTTTCGACCAAGACGTGTTCCTCAACGCCGTCGGCGGCGTCAAAATCGGCGAACCCGCTGCCGACCTTGCCGTCATCCTCGCCATGCTCTCCAGCTTCCGTAACCGCCCGCTGCCCGAAAAAATGGTCGCATTCGGCGAAATCGGTTTGAGCGGCGAAGTCCGTCCCGTCGCACGCGGACAAGAGCGGCTCAAAGAAGCGGAAAAACTCGGCTTCAAACGCGCCATCGTCCCCAAAGCCAATATGCCGCGCCATGACAAAGAGTTTCCGAACCTGAAAATCTACGGCGTCAGCAGTTTGCAGGAAGCGATTGACGTTTGTCGTGACGGGGACTAAACCGTTTCGATAATCCTCCTAAAAAACAATCATCTAAAAGGCCGTCTGAAAACTTTCAGACGGCCTCTCTTTAAATTTAAATATTTTTGTTATATTATAACGAACGATTTATTCTATCTTTTCTACACATCGAAAATCGGAGAGAAATCTTGAAAAAAACCGCTTTGCTTATCGCATCCACCTTCCTGTTCAGCACTGCCGCCCACGCCCATCGCGTTTGGGTTGAAACCGCCCACACACATGGCGGTGAATACCTTGAAGCCGAATTGGGCTATGGCGAATTCCCTGAGCTTGAGCCGATCGCCAAAGACCGCCTGCACATTTTCAGCAAACCCATGCAACTGGTGACTGAAAAAGGCAAAGAAAACATGATTCAAAAAGGCACATACAATTACCAATACCGCAGCAAACTGCCGGTCAAAGACGGCAGCTACTTGGTAACTGCCGAATACCAACCGACTTTCTGGTCAAAAAACAGCGCAGGCTGGAAGCAGGCAAGCATCAAAGAAATGCCTGATGCAAGCTATTGCGAACAAACCCGTATGTTCGGCAAAAACATCGTCAATGTCGGCCACGAAAGCGCAGATACCGCTATCATTACTAAGCAAGTTGGACAACATTTGGAAATCGTACCTTTGGACAACCCTGCTAACGTCCACGTCGGCGAACGCTTCAAAGTCCGCGTCCTCTTCAATGGCGAGCCGCTGCCTAACGCCACCGTTACCGCCACATTTGACGGCTTCGACACCAGCGACCGCAGCAAAACCCATAAAACCGAAGCCCAAGCCTTCTCCGACACCACCGATGACAAAGGCGAAGTCAGCATCATTCCATTGCGCCAAGGCTTCTGGAAAGCCAGCGTAGAACACAAAGCCGATTTCCCCGATCAAAGCGTGTGCCAAAAACAGGCGAACTACACTACTTTGACTTTCCAAATCGGTCATTCACATCATTGATTTCTCCATAACAAAAGGCCGTCTGAATATTTCAGACGGCCTTTATTCATCCTATTTAAGGACGATGCGGCGCAAACTGCCATTGTCCCAATTCCAAATTCAAATCAAACAGATTCAGACGGCCTATTGCCACACGGACCAAGCGCAAACACGGAAAGCCTGCTTTCGCCGTCATCCTTCGCACTTGGCGGTTTTTCCCTTCCGAAATTTTGATTTCCACCCAAAAATCAGGCACGGACTTGCGCACGCGAATCGGCGGCACGCGCGGCCATAAAACATCCGCTTCACCCTCTTCCAATACCCTGACCTCGGCTGGACGGGTGACAAAATCGCCCAAATCTACACCACGGCGCAATAAATCCAATTTGGCTTCATCAGGAGAACCCTCCACCTGTGCCCAATAAGTTTTAACCTGCTTAAATTTCGGGTCGGCAATCTGCGCCTGCAAACGGCCATTATTGGTCAGCAGCAGCAAACCCTCGCTGTCCGTATCCAAACGGCCGGCCGGATAGAATCCCGGTTTCTCGACAAAATCCTTAAGGCACTGATGTTTTTCATGTGCAGAAAACTGGCAAATCACGCCATAAGGCTTGTTTAGGATAATCAAATCGTTCATTTCACACTTTCAGACGGCCTGAGATTTCAAGCAATCCCGGATAATAAAAAAGACACCGTATAAACGGTGTCTTTCATATTTGGCGGAGTAAGAGGGATTCGAACCCTCGATGCAGGTTGACCCCACATGCTTCCTTAGCAGGGAAGTGCCTTCAGCCTCTCAGCCATTACTCCTAAGGAAGACCGCAATATACGCTTTCTGCCCTCCTTCGTCAAGCATTACCGCCCCAAACTTTCTTAACGCCATGAAATCATTTAAATAAAAATATAATATTTTTTGCACCATTCTGTTTTTATACTTCTTTCATATATGTTAAAATGATTCTGCTTTCTGTAAACTTTTTCTACGCCCATTATTACAAAGGAGTTCGTATGTTACGTTTTTCTGCTTTGGTTGCCGTATCCGCCCTGATGCTTGCCGCCTGCTCACAATCCGGCAATTCCCAACCATCCACTTCCTCCTCTCAAACTTCTACTCCAAAAACAACTGCCGCCGGTTCTGCCTGCCGTAGCATGGGTGAGGGCCATAAAGTCCATGGCAAAGGTCAAAACGATATTTATATGTGTAAAGTCGATGTAGCTTTAAACTCTACCGAAGCTAAATCTGTTTTGGATCCTAGCATCCGCGTTCACTACGGCAGTACATCCGGCGCAACTTTGACTTCTCGTCAAATTGCCAACACAGTCGGCAAAACCCCTGATGAAACCTGCCAACGCGCATTCTTAAGCGCGGTTAAACGCTTCCAAAGCACTGCTCATCGCAAAAAAGCCAAATCCGTTCATCTGGTTAGCTACTTTGACAAAGTAACCAAAGGCGGTAACGAATACGAATGCCACATCGCTACATTCAACAGCCGTGTGGTTTTGAAAGGCAGCTTCCACTAAGCAATGTCAAAAATGCCGGACTTCAATATGAAGTTTGGCATTTTTCTATTTTATGGATACGACACCCCTTCACTGTCTGCTGGCCGATCCGTCTTTTGCCGCCTGCTACGACCATGCATCTCTAAACGCAGCCGATTCACAACGTTTGGCTGCCACGCCGCAACTGGCACAGCGTCAAGACTGGCAAGTCAGCCGAGCATTAAAACAGCAAACCGATTTACCGACTGTATCGCTGAGCCACAGCAAAGGCTTTGCCGCTTTATTGTGTGCGCCTCATCCCTTAACAGCCGGTGTCGATATCGAATTTATCCGCCCACGTGATTTCAAAGCGCTATCGGCTTTGGTCTGCACACAAGAAGAACAAAACTACTTAGAAACAGTAAACTGGCCGCCTGAAACGTTTTACCAATTGTGGTGTTTCAAAGAAGCATTGATTAAAGCGGCGAATTTGGATTTTCCGTCAGATATGAAATCGGTCGGCTATGTTTTCGATTCAGGGCAACCCGTCGGTTTACGCGCTGGAAAGCAAACCGATTGGCACGGCACGAGCGCAACTTTGGCGGATACGATGGCACTTGCCTGCGTTTGGAAGGGAAAAAACGTCGCCCTGCAATGGCAGTTTTTCGGCTCACTCAAGCCCAATGATTTAACCAACCGGCAAACTATCTAATAACTGACAAAATAATAATAATCTGATTTAATTTACTGCACTTTTACTTATTCCACACACCAACAGCAGCATTTGCAAAAGGCCGTCTGAACGATGAATCTACGCCTCCTAAACCGCCTCTATACTGCCTTTATCCTGTTTCTTACCCTGTTTTTGGTTTATGCCTTTGCTTCACAAGCGCGCATCCAAACCGATTTGACCGCGTTGTTGCCAAGCGAGCAGCAACCCGATGCCTTATTAACGGCCGCGGATAAAGCCGCAGAAGCGCAGCTCAATTCGCAAGTCATTTTGCTTGCCGGCAGTACCGATGCCGAAACTGCTTTTCAGACGGCCTCACAAATTGCCGACGCATGGCGCAAAAGCGGCGTATTTGAACAAGTCGACAGCAGCATGACGCCGAATTTGGACAAAGTGCGGGCGGATATGCAGAAACTGAGCTTGGCGGTTTTGCCGCAAGACGAAATACGCCTGCTGTTTGAACAGCCGCAAGCCTATTTTCAAGCGCGTGCAGAAGCCGCAGCCAATCCGTTTGCCGCCCCCTCCCCTTTGTCTTTAGAACAAGACTGGCTGGGCTTCGGACGCTTTGTTGCCGACAAAGCCAATCCGCAAAGCCGTTTGCAGTGGGACATGGACAACGGCATGCTGTTTGCCGAAGACAAAGGCAAAACTTGGGTATTTTTGCGCGGACGGCTCGCAGGTGGCGATCAATTTTCCGGCAACGACGCCCTCTTACCGCTGATGACGCAAAGCCGTCAAATCGCTTCGGAAAACGGCGCGGAAACCTTAAACGCAGGTGGCGCATTGTTCACCGCCGTATCCAAAGCAGCCGCAGAAAAAGAAAGCCGGTTGATGAGTATGGTCGGGCTTGGGCTGACCTTTGCGCTGCTGTTGTGGGTCTTCCGCAGCGGCCGAGTATTTTTGCTGTCCTTGCCGCTGGCCGCTGGTATGTTGACCGGATTGGCGGTCGCTTTATTAGTATTCGGCGAAGTGCATATCCTGACCATCGTTATCGGCACCAGCTTGGTGGGGATGTTGGTGGATTTCCCGTTGCACTGGCTTGCTCCGTCGGTATTTGGGCCGTCTGAAAAGACCGTTTGGCAGGCTGAATCGGCAATGAAACATGTCTTGCCAAGTTTTGCCGTCAGCCTGACAATTACCGTCTTGGGCTACGCGCTGCTGTGGTTCACCCCTTTGCCTGTACTTCGCCAAACCGCCGTATTTTCAGGCTTTGCCTTATTTGGCGCGTTTGGTGCCACCGTTTTATGGCTGCCGCCGCTGTTTCGCCGCTACCGTGCCAAAACCGTGCCTTTTGCCGCATTAACCGAAAAGCTCTACTCCTTGTCAGGCCGTCTGAAAAACCGCCTGCACAAACGCGGCTGGTTAATCGTGGGCGGAATTTTGCTGGCAGTCGGGCTGTGGCGCAGCGACTGGCGTGACGACATCCGTCAATGGGTCAATATGCCGACCGCGATGTTGGCCGAAGTACAACAGATCGGCCAGTTGAGCGGCACGGATTTTGGCGGCAAATATTTGGTGGCCGAAGCACAAAGCGAAGATGCCCTATTGAAGAAAACCGCCGAACTCGGCCGCGCCCTGCAGCCCTTAATCGCGCAAGGCAAACTTTCCGGGATCCAATCGCCCGACCAATTCATCCTGCCAACAACGGAGCAGCAAAAACTGCAAAACCGCCTGCGCGAATTGACCAAGTTGCCTGATAGCTGGAAACCGCTTACCGAAATAGGTATTCCGCGCAAAACCGTACGCGATGCCCTGCTGCAAGCTGCTGATACGCAACCATTGTCGCTTTCAGACGGCCTGAATACCGATTTGGCAGAAGCTTGGCGTTCCTTGTATTTGGGCGAAGTGGAACCAGGCCGTTTTGCTGCCGTCGTGCGTTTGAACGGCATGACCGATGAAGCCGCCGTACGCGCCGTGGCGCAACACGTCTCCGGCGTACATTGGGCAGACAAGCGCGCCCACTTAAACGAGCTTTTCCACCACACGCGCAATCAGGCCGCATGGTTGAAACTGGCTTCCTATGCGTTGGCATGGTTACTTTTGTGGAAAATGTTTGGTTTCAAACGCGGCAGCAAAATCCTTGCCGTGCCGCTGGCCGCCGCCATCTGCACCGTTGCCGTACTCGGTTTGGCCGGCATTCCCGTCAGCCTGTTTGCCATGTTCGGACTGCTTTTAGTATCCGCCATCGGCGTGGACTATGCCGTCTATGCTGCCACAGCACACCATAGCGCCCCGGCAAAATTAGGCGGTATGCTGCTTGCCGCCGCGACGACAGCCATTTCCTTTGCCCTGCTCGCCATCAGCAACACGCCCGCTGTTGCCGCGTTCGGCATGACGGTTACCATCGGTGTGGCATTCAATATTTGGCTGGCAGGCACATTGTTGAAAAATTAGACAAAAGATGAAGACGATTAAAATTGAAGCTATATTTTGTTTCGACTTCTATCGCCAAATTGCAAAAGGCCGTCTGAAAAATTTCATATAGCGGTTTAAGCATTATTAAAATCAAAGGTATTTTCAAATACCCGTCGAATTTGACGTTGCCGTTATCGGCTAAGGCTCTTCAGGTTCGGTTGCTTCCGCTTTGCTGAACAAACAAGGCTTTAAAGTTTGCGTATTGGAAAAACAACATTTCCTGCGCTTTGTCATCAGCGAGAGCCTGCTGCCGCATTGGTGGGCGATTTGAAGGTAGAATAAAGGACGAATGCCTTTCAGACGGCCTAGACTGAAAACGGAACAGGCCGTCTGAAACTTCATCCACACCATTAAATATTTTGACCGATAGATAAAACCTTATGCGATTTATCCCTTTGCTTGCCGCACTGCTGCTTTCAGCATGCGCGACCTCGCTCCCCCATCCGCAAACGCTGCCGCCGCTTTCCAAAGAAGGCCAATGGTTCAAACTTGAGCAGACTAATGCGGCGGGGCAAACCGTTCAAACCAATCTCTTGGCAGTCGAACCTCATTCAGACGGCATTCGCTTTGTCCAAACCGATGCACTGGGGGCGCCGGTATCGCGTCAATCGGTCAGTACCAAAGGCTGGAAAAACGACGGCTTTGTGATGCCAAATGCCAGTTCGCGCCGACTGTTTGCCGCCTTGTTGCCGCTTTTGGCCGCCGAACACGCCGCCACGCTTTACCCTGAAGCCCGCCAACAAAACGCCACCCATCAAAGCTTCTGCCCTGACGGCAAAGGCGCGGTGTTCAGCTACCGCGAGCGTGATTTGTGGTGTGTCGCCCACCATTCCGAACAATTCCTTATCGGCTTCCCCGACCAAACTTTCTGGACGGTCAGCCCGATTGCAGAAGACTAATTCATGAATACTCCTGTTTATCTCAGCCGTCCGGCACTGACCAGCGCATTGGGTAGCGGCTTGCAAGTTCATGCCGATGCCTTACTCACGCCGTCTGAAAACACGCCTCTGACTTTTTCAGACCAATGGGTAAAAGGCAAAACACATGCTTTCGGTGCAGTCAAAGAAACCCTGATGCCTCTGCCCGATAACATTCCCGAAGCGCATCGCAGCCGCAACAACCAACTTATCCTGCACGCGCTTTCGCAAATAGACGGACTGATTCAGACGGCCATTGCCCGTTACGGCAAAGAAAGGATTGCTGTCGTTACCGGTACGTCCACCAGTGGCGCAGACGAAAATATCCCCTTGTTCCAACACGTTGTCCAAGGTGGTGAGTGGAAGGATGTTCCATTCAAACAGCTGCAACACACCATGGCTTCTCCCTCCGAATTTATCGCCCAAGTTTACGGTTTGGACGGCTTACGCTATACCGTCTCCACCGCCTGCACTTCCGGCGCACGTGCCCTCATCAGCGCAGCCCGATTGCTTCGTGCCGGATTGTGTGATGCCGTGATTTGTGGTGGCGCGGATACGCTCTCTCCGCTGACGATTAATGGTTTTGCCTCTTTGGAAGTGCTTTCAGACGGCATCGCCAAGCCTTTTTCTACCAATCGCAACGGCATCAATATCGGCGAAGCGGCCGCATTTTTCGTAATGACGCGCGATGCTGATTTTGACGGCGAAATGCAGTTGCTGGGCTACGGCGCAAGCAGCGATGCCTACCATATGTCTTCGCCCCGCCCCGATGGTTTGGGTGCAGCCCAATCTTTTCAGGCCGCTTTGGATAAAGCCGGTTTGAAAGCGGAAGACATCGGCTGGATCAATCTGCACGGCACCGGCACGCAGCACAACGACAGCATGGAAAGCCGAGCCGTTGCCGAAGTATTTGGCAGCCACACCCTTTGCACGTCAACCAAGCCATCCACCGGCCATACCTTGGGCGCAGCCGGTGCGATTGAAGCCGCGTTTGCTTGGTTGATGGCCAACCGCCAATACAATCCGGAAGGCAAACTGCCGCCGCAACAATGGGACAACGTACCCGATTCCGAGCTGCCCAACATCGCTTTGACCGACGAAAACAGCCGCTGGCCGTCTGAAAAACGCATTGCCGCCAGCTCGTCATTTGCCTTCGGCGGCAGCAATGCTGTTTTGATTATCGGATAAGTCCTTATATTTAGGCTGTCTTTTCAGACGGCCTTTTTCTTTTCCGCAACTTGAAAAACAATAACATCAAAACAACAACCAAATCCGCCGAAATATGCCATAATAGGCTTAGCACGTTTCTTCTCGCGATGTGCCCGAAAAGAAAAACTTAACCTACATAGAGAATAATCCCATGACTAAATCCACCATTATCTATACCTACACCGACGAAGCTCCTGCATTGGCCACTCAATCCCTGTTGCCAATCGTACAGGCGTTTACCCGCCACGCCGATATTGATGTCAAAACCAGTGACATCTCTCTCTCCGGCCGTATTTTGGCGGCGTTTCCCGAATACCTGACCGAAGCGCAACGCGTACCTGATGCGCTTGCCGAATTGGGCGAACTGGTGAAACAACCCGATGCAAACGTAATCAAACTGCCGAACATCAGCGCATCCGTACCTCAACTGACGGCCGCTATTAAAGAATTGCAGTCTAAAGGCTTTGCCGTTCCCGACTATCCTGCCGACCCTCAAACCGATGAAGAAAAAGCCGTGCGCGAACGTTACGACCGCATCAAAGGCAGCGCGGTCAATCCCGTTTTGCGCGAAGGCAACTCCGACCGCCGCGCCCCTAAAGCAGTGAAAAACTTTGCGAAAAAACATCCGCACAGCATGGGCGCATGGACAAAAGACTCCAAAACCCACGTTGCCACCATGCAAAGCGGCGACTTTTTCCATAACGAACAATCCGTTACCGTACCTGAAGCGACTTCCGTATCCATCGTGTTCACCGACAAACAAGGCAACAAAAAAGAGCTGCGCGAGCCTGTTGCCCTGAAAGCCGGCGAAATCATTGACGCGACCGTAATGAGCAAAAAAGCCCTGCTTGCCTTCCTTGCCGAGCAAGTGAAAGACGCAAAAGCAAAAGGCGTTTTGTTCTCGCTGCACATGAAAGCCACCATGATGAAAGTGTCCGACCCGATTATCTTCGGACACGCCGTCAAAGTGTTCTTTGCGCCTGTCTTTGAAAAATTCGGCGACAAACTGGCTGCCGCCGGCGTCAACGTCAACAACGGCTTCGGCAACCTGCTTGCCAATCTGGACAAGCTGGATGCGGACACCCGCGCTGCCGTTGAAGCCGAAATCGCCGCTGTTTACGCCGCCAACCCTGATTTGGCCATGGTTGATTCCGACAAAGGCATCACCAACCTGCACGTTCCTAGCGATGTCATCGTCGATGCTTCTATGCCTGCGATGATTCGTAACTCCGGCCGTATGTGGGACAAAGACGGCAAAGCGCAAGACACCAAAGCCGTGATTCCTGACAGCAGCTACGCCGGCGTTTACCAAGCAACCATCGACTTCTGCCGCGAACACGGCGCATTCGATCCGACAACCATGGGTACCGTTCCTAACGTCGGCCTGATGGCGCAAGCAGCCGAAGAATACGGTTCGCACAACAAAACTTTTGAAATCGAAGCCGACGGCCAAGTTCAAGTCATTGATGCAGCAGGTAATGTCCTGATGCAACACGACGTTGAAGCCGGCGACATCTGGCGTATGTGCCAAACCAAAGACGCTCCGGTTAAAGACTGGGTACAACTTGCCGTCAACCGCGCCCGTCTGAGCAACACGCCAGCCGTATTCTGGCTCGACGAAAACCGTCCGCACGACAAGAGCCTGCTCGCCAAGGTCAAAGCCTACCTTGCCGAACTGGATACCGACGGCCTCGACATCCGCGTCCTCGCTCCTGAAGAAGCCGCTAAATTCAGCTTAGGCCGTCTGAAAAACGGCGAAGACACCATCTCCGTAACCGGTAACGTCCTGCGCGACTACCTGACCGACTTGTTCCCAATTTTGGAACTGGGTACCAGCGCGAAAATGCTGTCTATCGTTCCATTGATGAATGGTGGCGGTATGTTTGAAACCGGCGCTGGCGGCTCCGCACCGAAACATGTTCAACAATTCCTCGAAGAAAACCACTTGCGTTGGGACTCTTTGGGCGAATTCCTCGCGCTCGCCGTATCGTTTGAACATCTGGCGCAAAAAACCGGCAACACCAAAGCCCAAGTCCTCGCCGACACTTTGGATGCAGCCACCGAAAAACTGCTTCTGAACGACAAATCGCCTAAACGCAAAGCTGGCGAACTCGACAACCGCGGCAGCCATTTCTACCTCACCCTCTACTGGGCGCAAGAATTGGCGGCGCAAGACAAAGATGCCGAACTGAAAGCCGCATTTGCGCCGTTGGCAGCCGCTTTGACTACCGACGAAGCCAAAATCGTTGAAGAACTCTCTGCCGTACAAGGCAAAGCGGTCGACATCGGCGGCTACTACGCAGCCAATCCTGAAAAAGCTGCACAAGCGATGCGTCCAAGCGCAACCTTTAATCAGGCCTTGTCAGCCTTATAATTAAAGCAATAAAAGGCCGTCTGAACTTTCAGACGGCCTCAAACCTTATGGAAACACAATGAAAAAAACCATTCTTTCTCTTACTCTCCTCATCAGCGCTCCGGCTTTATGGGCATTTTCCCCTGCCGAATTGGCACAAACCCTGCAAAAACCGCAAAACGTGCAAGGCAATTTTGTCCAACAACGCCAGCTCAAATCCCTCAGCAAACCCATGACCACCAGCGGCAGCTTTACCCTTGTCCCACAAAAAGGCCTGCTCTGGAAAATGCAAAAACCATTTGAAACCACCCTGCGCGTGCGTTCAGACGGCATCATGCAATGGAACGGCAGTCAATGGGTCAACCCAAATGCCAGCAAACTCAACGGCCAAAGCCGCCAAATCAAACTCTTCCTCGACCTTTTGGGCGGCAATACCCAGGGCTTGGAAAAACAATTTGATTTGAAATTAAACGGCAACGAGAAAAAATGGACGTTGACCCTGACTCCGAAAACCGCCATTACCCGCCAAATCTTCAACCGTATCGAAATCAACGGCGATACGCTGGTACGAAAAATCGAATTGGACGAAAAACAAGGCGACAAAACCATCATGCAGTTCAACCAAATCCAAACCGATAAAGCTCTGGACAGCTTCAGCCGTACCGCCCTCTAAATTGTCTATTCCAACAAAAGGCCGTCTGAAAATACATTTCAGACGGCCTTTTATATTAATCGGCTGAAGGCTTCTGCCCTTTTCGTTCCGCCTTTCTTGCTTCGCGAATGGCTTTAAGTTCGGCCTCTTTCTGTCTGGCTTTTTTCAGCCAAGTTTCCCATTGGTTTGGTGTTTCCAGCGTGATTCTGCCGATTTTTCCTTCGCGGAAATCGGTCAGGATATTTTCAGCAGCCTTTTGGTAGTTGACCCGTCCGCCGCTCAAAACCGCACCGCGTTTTTTGGCAATCCACTCCAGCCAAGAAGTATCGTCCCAATGACTGCTTGGATCTTTGTCGGCTTGATAACGCTCTTGCAACAGGGCCAGATAATGGCGGCGGAGGTAATCCAAAAGCTCAAGTGCCACTTCTTCTTCATCCAGCGCGTTGCGTCCAACTGCACCGCCGGCTGCAAGGTTGTAGCCGCCTTCTTCAACAATAATTTTTGGCCACAACATACCGGGGGTATCGTAAAGCCAGAAATCGTCAGCAAGGAAAAGGCGCTGTTCGGCTTTGGTAATACCGGGTTCATTGCCGGTTTTGGCAGATTTTTTGCCAATCATGCCGTTAATCAAGGTGGATTTGCCGACGTTGGGGATACCGCAAATCAGAACACGCAGCGGCTTCTCAATACCTTGGCGATGAGGAATCATCGCGCGGCAGGCTTGGGTAATTTTGCCGTGCGCGCCGGTTTCGGAAGAATCAAGCGCAATGGCACGGGTATCTTGGCGGCTGTTGTAGTGTTCGAGCCAAACTTTGGTGCGCTCGGGATCGGCAAGGTCTTGCTTGTTTAAGATTTTGAGTTTTGGCTTGCCTTTGGACAACTGGGCAAGCAATGGATTTTCGCTGGAAGCAGGCATACGCGCGTCCAACATCTCAATCACCATATCAACGCTTTTAATGCGTTCGGCAATGGCTTTTTTTGCCTTGTTCATGTGGCCGGGAAACCATTGGATAGCCATGTCTTTTTATTCTTTCTATTCGTATCTGAGGCCGTCTGAAAAATCATTGTTTTTCAGACGGCCTCGGCATTTGGATAATCGGTCAATCAGGATTTAGAGGTTGCCATGCTCGTAGCTGTAATAACCTGCCTCATCCATACACTGCTCAAAAGTTTTGGATGTATTGCCACGTTTGGTTCCATTTTGAACTTGTGATTTGCAGGTATTGATTTGGCGAGAAACTTCAGCTTCGCTCGCTCCGGTACGGTGCCAACGGTAAGCAGTGACAGGCTCTGTCGCGCAGGCGGTCAAGATAAGCAAGGATAATGCGGTCAGACTGATTTTTTTCATGGTTTCTTCCTTTGAGGCCGTCTGAAACGGCAAGTTAGCGTCCTGCCAAGCTTTGAGCCTGACGGTGGCGGACAAGGAGTTCGTAACGGCCTTTGAGGCGCTCGGCCAGTTTTTCCACAACATAAACGGAGCGGTGCTGCCCACCAGTACAACCGATCGCAATCGTCACATAACTGCGGCTCTCTTGTTGCAGGCGCGGCAACCAGCGGCTAATAAAATGGTCGATGTCATCAACCATTTCTTGGACCAACGGCTGCTGGCCCAAATAATCTTGAATGGGCTTGTCCATGCCGGTAAAGGGGCGTAATTCCGGATCGTAATACGGATTGGGCAGGCTGCGCATATCAAACATAAAGTCGGCATTATTGGGAGCGCCATATTTGAAACCAAAGGATTCAAGAATGACCAGCAAACCGACACGTTCAATATTGAGCCATTGTTGCACAGCATAACGCAGCTGCTGAGCGTTCATTTTGGACGTATCGATGCAATATGCAATGTCTCTAAGCGGAAAGAGCCACTCGCGTTCTTTTTGCAGGCTTTCCAACAAAGTCAGGTTTTGACCAGACAAAGGGTGTCCACGTCGGGTTTCTGAGAAGCGGCGAACCAAAACACCCTCTTCTGCTTCAACAAACAGGACTTCAACCTGATGTCCTTCGTCACGCAAATATTGGATTTGCTCTTGCGCTTCTTGGATATTGATACCGGAACGGATATCAACGCTGACACCGAGCTGGGTTTCTTCGCCGCGTTCAATATGGTACAACACCAGCGAAGGCAACATTTCCAAAGGCAGATTATCGACGCAATAATAGCCTAAATCTTCGAGTTGTTTGAGGGCTACGGATTTTCCTGAGCCGGATAAGCCGCTAATCAGGACGATTTTCATGATTTTGTTCGTTTTCTTTGAGTTGTGTTTGGTGACGTTCGAGAAATTCTTTGGTGCTGTCTTTACCACGTAATTGAAGGATGTAATTGCGTACTGCAGCTTCAACCAATACTGCTAAGTTTCGACCGATTGCAACAGGCAGGGTAACGGAACGGACGCTGACGTTGAGGATAGATTCTGTTTCGCTACGGATGCTCAATCGATCAAGTTGTTTCATATATCCGTCGTCGGCCGGAACCAAATTGATAATCAGCTGGAGGATTTTTTTCGGACGGATGGAGGTTTCGCCAAAAATATGGCGGATATTGAGTATGCCCAAGCCGCGTACTTCGAGGAAATCACGCAGCATCGGCGGGCAACGGCCTTCCAACATTTCCGGGCCGGTACGGAAAAGTTCGACTGCATCATCGGCAATCAGGCTGTGGCCGCGCGAAATCAGCTCCAATGCCAATTCACTCTTACCCAAGCCGGATTGTCCGGTAATGAGTACGCCCACTTCAAATACATCCAAAAATACGCCGTGCTTGATGGTGGAAGTAGCCAATGTTCGTTGCAGATAAATCCGCAAAACGTCCATCAGGTGCGGACTTTCCTGTTTGGAAGTCAGCAAGGGGATACTGTTGGTATGGCAATAATCGCGCAATTTGGGTGAAACTGGCAAACCGTTGGCGACGATAACCAAAGACATGGGGATGTCGAAAAGCTCGCCGAAATCGTAGTTGAGCTCGCCTGTTTCCAAGCGGCGCAAATATTCGGCTTCAGCTACGCCGACAACTTGAATTTGGTTGGGATGGATAAAGTTTAAGTGGCCGACCAAGGCCAAGACGGGTTTATCGGCTTCGACACCGATACGGTTGTCCGCGCCGGAATTGCCGGCAGCCCAAGCAAGTTCGAGTTTGTGCTGATTATCGGAAAACAGGCGACGGACGGATATGCTGGGCATGAATTACTCTTCGGTCAGGAGTGTGCGTACTTCTTCGGCAGAAGTCGCTGCCATCAATGCTTCACGGATGGCTTTTTGAGAGAATCTGCCGGCCAGTTTGGACAAGACTTCCAAATGTTCGCCGGTAGCGTTTTCAGGCACAAGCAGGATGAAAATCAGGGAGACGGGTTTGCCGTCGGGCGCATCAAAGGCAACCGGCTCTTTGGTGCGAATAAACGCACCGGTAGCTTTTTTCACGCATGCGTGACGGCCGTGAGGGATCGCCACCCCCTGCCCCAAACCGGTCGAACCAAGCTTTTCACGGGCAAACAGGCAGTCGAACACGTTGGCATTCGGTAATTCTGCTTCATTCTCCAGCAGCTGGGCGGCCTCTTCAAACAGACGCTTTTTGCTGCTGACTTCCAAATCCAAAACGATATGGGACAAAGGTAAAATTTCGCCAATCAGGCTCATGTGTATCTCTTTTAAATGTCGCAAAACAATGGGATTGTACCGATTGTCGGTGCAAATCTCAATCCTGAAGGCGTAATTTACACTCGCCCTGCTAACATTTTCCATGTTATTTTTGATATTTTTTAACGAGCTAAAAATAATCCAACTGCTTGCTTATATTGAATTTAAAGTAAAAATGCTATCAATAGCCAAACTATGATTCAAATGAAAAGGGGTATGCCCGGCATACCCCTCTTCCCTTTCTTTTCAGACGGCCTCAACCTAGTTTTTTTAAAACAGTTTGGAAACCAAAAACGACCAAAAATAATGGCAGACCAATCCGCAAAACCACGCCAAACCGATGCGGTTGTTGGCCAAAAACGTTTGGAAGCACAACTGGCGATTGCGCGTACGGATGACAACATATTGCTGATACTGCCAATAAACAGTTATCGGCAATATCAACCAATACGGCCAAGTTGCACCGATTTTGATACCCAATACCGCCATCAATACGGAAAACCAAAAATGACAAAGCATAGAGGCGGTAATGTCGTGATGGCCAAATGTGATTGCCGAAGTTTTAATGCCGATTTTCAAATCGTCTTCTTTGTCCGCCATGGCATAAATCGTGTCGTAAGCCAGCGTCCATAAGGCATTGGCGGTAAACATCAGCCATGCTTCGGGAGGCACTCGGCCTTGCACGGCGGCAAAGGCCATAGGAATGCCGAACGAAAATGCCAGTCCTAAATAAAACTGCGGCAACGGGAAAAAGCGTTTGGTAAAGGGATATGTGATGGCAAGGAACAAGGCCGGAAGGCTCATCAGCCAAGTAAAGCGGTTGAGCTGCACCAAGCATAAAGCCGCCATCAGACACAGCATGACGGTCAAAAGCAGCGCTTCGATTTTGGAAACCAAACCTTTGGCAAACGGGCGGTTTTTGGTGCGCTCTACTGCACCGTCAAAATTGCGGTCGGCAAAGTCATTCACCACGCAACCTGCGCTGCGCATCAAAAATGTGCCTGCGCTAAAGGCAATAAAAATATCCGCGTCGGGAACACCTTTAGACGCAATCCACAATGCCCAATAAGTCGGCCACAGCAAAAGCAGTGTGCCAATAGGTTTGTCGATACGCATCAGTTTGGCGTATATCACCATCCGTCCGACAGCGTAACGCGGTAAAAATTGTAGGAAAAATCGCCTTATGTTCATTGATGTAATGTGTCGTTGTTTATGTGTCGATTCGGAAGGAACGGTTTTTTAGAGCCTTAGCTCTTATTATAATGTATTGCCGTCTGAAATTAAACAGATCTTAACAATTTAATTTATTGTATTATAACAGAATTATGACAAACATCGGTAATCGGTTTTATTTTCAGACGGCCTTAGCGGTATAAATCTATTAATTTCAATAAGAAATATTCTGTTAATTCCAATATTTCGCCGTTCCAATCGAAATACGAACGGCGCGCGGTAATAGGCCGTCTGAAAGATGGATGGTCTAAATCTTCAAAACGAAGAAACTCAAAATCCGAACGTTTCAACGGCAATGTACCGTCAAACAGGCGCTCGCCCAAAGGCTGCGTTCCGCAATCCAATAATTCTGTCCATAGACTGCTGTCCGGCCGGCACGCGCTTCTGGCTTGTATCACTGTTTCGCCGTCCAGTTTGAGCAAAACATCGCGCACAAAGATTTCGTCTCCGTTTTCCGCACCCTTCGTCAAACCCAAATACACCAGCTCGACTGAAAAATCCTTACCGGAAGCGCGCAACGCAGCGGTTAGCGAAGAAACGGTCAGCAAATGTTCGGCCTTAGACGGCAAAAGACTTGAAGCTTCGGCATGTGAACAAAGCGTGCCACGCGGTATATCAAGCTCCATCTGACACCTCTGTCTTGGCCAATTCCTGCCATTTGGCTTCGGGAAATTCATCTTTCAGACGGCCTTTAAGATATTCCAAAGTATCGCCGGCAACGGTTTCATCTTTGCTGTCGTGAATATGGTTGAAAATCAGGCTGTGCAACCGGATGCCGTATTGTTTAAGCGCGGCAAAGCTTAGTAAAGTGTGGTTGATACTGCCGAGCCGTCCGCTGGTAACGAGGATGACGGGATAAGCCTGTTGTTGAATATAATCAATGGTTAACAGGTTTTCCGTCAGCGGAACCATCAATCCGCCCGCGCCTTCGACCAAGACGATTTCGTATTGCGCCGCCAATTCTTGCGTGGCGGTGCGGATTTTGTGCAAGTCCAAAGCTCTGCTGTCCAGACGGGCGGCGAGGTGGGGCGAGGCGGGATAGCTGAAGATTTCGGGCATGGTCAGCTTTTGCTTGTCGGCTTCCTGCATGGGTATGCCCATGATTTTGCGGTGGACGGCGATGTCGTCGGCGATGTTTTGGCAACCGGTTTGCACAGGCTTTTGCGTGATCACGCTTTTGCCCTGCTGCAACAATTGTTTTGCCAACACGCCGGTGGCGACGGTTTTGCCGATGTCCGTGTCTATGCCACTGACGAAGTAAACGCCTTTCATTTGCTGTGTTCCTTCAAGATTTGTACGGTTTTATCGGCAAGTTCGGTTAAGAGGTCGTCTGAAATAATGTAAGGCGGCATGAGGTACACCAGCCTGCCGAATGGGCGCACCCAAATTCCCTGCGCCACGCAATCCGCTTGAAAACGCGCCATATCCACGCCTTTTTCCAACTCGATCACCCCGATGGCACCCAAAACGCGCACGTCTTTCACGCCGCGAATGTCCCATGCGGTTTTCAGATGACCTTTCAGGATGCTTTCGATGCGGCGGATATTTGCCTGCCAGTCTTGAGATAAAAGCAACTTGACCGAAGCGCAGGCAACGGCACACGCCAGCGGGTTCGCCATAAACGTCGGGCCGTGCATGAACACACCCGCTTCGCCGCGCGAAATCGTTTCGGTGACTTTTTGCGAAGTAATCGCCGCCGCCAACGTCATATAGCCGCCGCTCAAGCCCTTGCCGATACACATAATATCCGGCACGACATTCGCGTGTTCGCAGGCAAACATCTTGCCCGTGCGCCCGAATCCGGTGGCGATTTCGTCAAAAATCAACACGATATCAAACTCGTCGCACAAATCGCGCAATCCGCGAAGATACTGCGGATGATAAAAATACATGCCGCCCGCGCCCTGCACGACCGGCTCTAAAATAAAGGCGGCGATATCCGCATGATGCGCTTCAAACAAGACGCGGACAGGCTGCAAATCCGCCCCGTCCCATTCATCATCGAAACGGCTTTTCGGATTATCGACAAAATAACGCTGCGGCAACGCGCTGCCGAAAATATGGTGCATCCCCGTTTCCGGATCGCAGACGGACATCGCGTTCCAAGTATCGCCGTGATAACCGCGCCGCACCGTCGCAATATTCTGTTTCGCCGTCAGCCCCCGCGCCTGCTGGTATTGCACCGCCATCTTCAACGCAACTTCTACCGAAACCGAACCTGAATCCGCATAAAAAATACGGTCCAGCCCCTGCGGCAAAATCCCGACCAACAATTTGCCCAGCTCCACCGCAGGCTCATGCGTCAAACCGCCGAACATCACATGCGACATCTGTTTAATCTGCGCTTCAACCGCCTGATTCAAAACGGGATGATTGTAGCCGTGTATCGCACACCACCAAGACGACATCCCGTCAATCAGCCGCGTGCCGTCCGCCAATTCGATGTGCACGCCCTCCGCTCGGCGCACCGGATAAACAGGCAACGGATCGGTCATGGACGTATAGGGATGGAGCAGATGGGCGCGGTCGAAATCGAGCAGGGAGGAATGTTCGGACATGTTGAAAACAATGGTTTGATCAGTTTCATTATTATATAACATATTTACCTTTTCAGACGGCACGTCTTCCGTACTGCATCAACGCCAATCCGCCCACCGCCGCCAAACAGCCGACAACCAAGGAGACATGCAATGCCTCGCCCAAAAACCAAGCGGAACACAAAATACCGAATACCGGCACCAAAGTGATGTACGCCGCCGCGCTGCCTGCGCCCAAAGTCTTCACGCCTTCAAAATACCACGCATAGCTCAAGACCGTTGCCCCGACAGACAACCCAATCAAAGCAAACCAGCCCCTGCCGTCCATTTCGGCAAGCATACCAAACGGCAGGCCGTCTGAAATCAGCGCAGGCGGCAGCAACATCATTGCACCCAGCCAAGCGGTAGCCACGGTGACCGTCAGCGCATCAATCCCCTGCAACACCGCCCTGCCTATCATCGTATAAGTAACCAAGCAGCAAAGGCTGCAAAACACCAGCACTTCGCCCCACCCTATACCGCCGCCCGACAAAAATGCCGCAATCTCGCCATGCGTAACCGCCCATATCGAGCCTGCCACTGCCAACAACATACCCGACACAATCTTGCCGTTGAGCTTCTCGCCAAACAGCAAAGCCGCAAAAAACATCGTCAACACAGGATTGAACGTGACCAACACCGTCGCCCTTGAAGCAGGAATCCGCTGCAAACCCAACATAGACAATACGGTAAAACCAAATACGCCGAATGCCGCCGCCAGTGCCAATCCAAGCCATTGTTTGCGCGACAAAACCGCCAAAGTACGCAATCGATACCGTGCAAACAGCCAGCCTAAAAGCAAGATTGCCGCCGTCAAAAAGCGCAGCATACCGCCCGTTAAAGGCGGCAGCGCTTGTCCCAGCATCCGCCCCATCGGCCAAGATGCGCCCCAAAACGCCGCCATGCCCAATAGTTTTAGATGGATTGCTAAATGTTTCATGGTGATGGATAAATTGAATAATTGGTTTAGAAAGCGTACAAACGCAGTTTGGAAGGATAAATTTCCTTAGCCGCCGATACTTGATAGGGTTTGCGCGGATAAAATACTACGCTGAATCATTACGGAAACAAAGGCCGTCTGAAAGACTGAAATCCAGCTTTTTCAGACGGCCTTTACTGCTCAATCAATAAGGCTTACAACTCAATGCCTTTGAGTTTCGCCACGGTATTAATGTCTTTATCGCCGCGACCGGAGAGGTTGACCAAAATCACTTGATCTTTGCTCATTTTCGGCGCGTTGGCGACTGCCCAAGCGACTGCGTGACTGGATTCCAGCGCAGGAATAATACCCTCGAAACGGCAGAGCAAGTCAAAGGCTTCGAGTGCTTCGTCGTCTTTGGCAACGGTGTATTCCACGCGGTTGATGTCGTTCAAATGGCTGTGTTCCGGGCCGATGCCTGGGTAGTCCAAGCCTGCGGAAACAGAGTGCGTACCCAAGACTTGGCCGTTTTCGTCCTGCATCAAATAGCTGCGGAAACCGTGCAATACACCAATAGGGGCTTTGCTGGTAATCGGTGCGGCGTGGTCAGGCGTATCCACACCCAAACCGCCGGCTTCTACGCCGACCAAACGTACGTTTTCTTCTTCGATATAGGGATGGAACAAACCGATGGCGTTCGAGCCGCCGCCCACGCAGGCAACGGCAACATCAGGTTGGCGGCCGATGGCTTCCAACATTTGTTCTTTGGCTTCATTGCCGATCACGCATTGGAAATCGCGTACCATTTCGGGATACGGCGCAGGGCCTGCAGCAGTGCCGATGATGTAGAACGTGTCATCCACGCGGGCAACCCATTCGCGCATGGCTTCGTTCATCGCGTCTTTCAAAGTGCGGCTGCCGCTGTCGACGCTGACCACGTTCGCACCCAATAATTTCATGCGGAACACGTTGGGCATTTGGCGCTGGATATCGTCCGCGCCCATGTACACGTCGCAAGTCATGCCGAAGCGGGCGGCGACGGTGGCGGAGGCAACGCCGTGCTGACCCGCGCCGGTTTCGGCGATGACGCGTTTTTTGCCCATGCGGTGGGCAAGCAATGCCTGACCGATGGTGTTGTTGACTTTGTGCGCGCCGGTGTGGTTCAAATCTTCACGCTTCAGCCAGATTTGTGCGCCGCCCAAATGCTCGGACAATCGCGCGGCATGGTAAACAGGGCTGGGACGGCCGACATAGTGTTTCAAATCATGGCGGAACTCTTCCCAAAATGAAGGATCTTTTTTCGCTGCTTTATAGGCTTCTGCCAATTCTTGCAAAGCAGGAATCAGGGTTTCGGAAACGTACAGGCCGCCGTGTTCGCCGAAAAAGCCGTTCTCGTCGGGAGCGTAATAATTTTTCATGGGATTTTTCCTTGTTCGTTTTATGGTTTCAGACGGCCTGATTCAGTACAAGGCCGTCTGAAAGTAAAATTGTCAGCAATTATAGCCGTTTTCCATTCATCTTGTCGGCAACTAATTGAATAATAATATCAGCAGACAAAATAGGAACAACAGCGTACAGCTCGATGTTGCAATCAATGCCGTACCCAACGGCGGCGCGATATATTTTTCTTCGTTTTTGTTTCTCAGGCATAGTTTTAATGCCAACATTCCCAGCCACAGTGCCAGCAACCAACAACCCAGAAAGTTAAGCGCAAGCAAAGCAATAATCAACTCATTGGTATTTATAGTACTTACGTTCAAAAATATCCAATTAAGGCCGTTAACAGACATAATGACTGCAGATATTTGTATCACATACAAAAGCGTTCCGCCCAACAATACCCTGATGTGCCATTTTTTGGCCTTCAGCCACACTGAGACGACATTAAAAAGCCACCACAAAGCCATAAACACCATTAAAGAGATTTCATAACGATCCATCGCCCTACTCCTGAAAAACAGTCAATCCAGCCATTTCAAAAAAAGCCCGATACGCCGCTGCTTTTTTTGCCAAACTCAAAGGATAGGCACGCGAAGTCGAAGGCAGACGCGTCAGGGTCAACTCACGCCCTGCATAGGGGAACGGCACTGTTTCGCCGGTTTTCGGCATTTTCATGCCGCTGCCTTGAATCTCCAACAAAACTTCGGTTGCCTTGCCGCCAGTGGTGCAAAGATGGCGGCACTCGGGCATTTGCGCCAATACTGCCGCCAAATCGACAGTTTCTATCACTTTTAAAAACTTATCCGAAGCATTGCCATGTTCGCGTATTGCCTTCAATACGGTCGGACAGGATGCAATCCCCTTTTCACTCAAAAACGCTTTGATTTTATCGGCATCAAACGCTTTTTCGCCCTGCTTTTGAAAATGCGCCGCATCGCCGAAAAACACCAGCCCATACACACGCCACATATCGTTTTGAAAATTCGGATAATGAAACTGCATCGCGTGTTTTTCTTCTTTAGGCGGAAACGTCCCCATCATCATGACCGTTGCCTGCGGTGGCAACAAGGCTGCAAAGGGGTGGGACTCAACGATTGGCTCTTGCATATCTGTATTCCGGTTGTTTTTCATTCAAACAAAATTTCAGACGGCCTTTACTGCCTGAATAAACGCCGCCATTTTCTCCCTGCTCTTAATCCCGCCGGAGATTTCCACGCCGCCGGATACATCCACCGCCGCCGCGCCACTGATTTTTACCGCTTCGGCAACGTTTTCCGCAGTCAATCCGCCGGCAAGTATCCACGGTTTGCCGATATTGCCATGCAACATGGTCCAGTCGAAACTTTGTCCCGTACCGCCGTATTCGGTCGGATGATAGGCATCAAACAGCAAGGCGCGTGCATTCGGAAATTTGGCACAGGCCGTCTGAATATCGGCAGCGGACTGTACGCGCACGGCCTTCAAATACGGGCAGTCAAACCGACGGCAAAAATTATCGTCTTCATCGCCGTGAAACTGAATCACATCTATCGGCACCTGACGCAAAATCTCGCGGATGGTTTGCTCGTTTTCATTCACAAACAAGGCCACCACCGATACAAACGGCGGCAGGTTTTTCACAACCGCCTGCGCCTGCTCAATACTCACTGCCCGTTTACTCTTGGAGTAAAAAACCAGCCCGATGGCATCCGCGCCCAATTCGGCCGCGGCCAGCGCGTCTTCAGGTCGGGTAATGCCACAAATTTTGGTGCGTATGGTATTCATGGGAATTGCCTTTTTAAACAGATGGGTCGGATATTATATAAGTTTAAGGCCGTCTGAACATGAAATATCAGGTTCAGACGGCCTTAAACTTTAAAACAACCATCAGCCGATAATTACTAATAACTTTGTAATTATTACCCTATCTTTAAACTGCCTATTTTTTCATCACGATTAATTTATTCTTTATTATCAAATATCAAACCAAACTATCCACAATTGGATTCACACAAAATTTGGATAATGCCCATCAATGAAAAATATTCAGGCCGTCTGAAAAGTCTTTCAGACGGCCTTTTATCCTTTTTACTCAAACGGTTTCTTCTGCCAATAAAACTTATCCTTTTTCAGACGGCCTTGAAATATATCGTCTTGTCCCAAAGCAAACACCAACGCGCCTGACAAATCCGTTCTCAACAAAGTAATGCCGTGCGCGCGGACACGATTTTGTACGGCAACGGTCGGATGTTTGTAGGCATTGGCATAGCCGCTAGATGCCACGGCATATTGTGGCGAAACCGTATGCAAAAAGCTGCCTGACGAAGCCGTGCTGCTGCCGTGATGTCCCAACACCAACACTTGGCTATACAGCGCATTGCCGTATTTCTCAATCAAACCGGCCTCACCTTTCACGCCCAAATCGCCGGTTATCAACAAGGCTTTGCCGTTTGCTACGACACGCAATACGCAGCTTTGGTCGTTATCTTCCTTGCCTGCATTTTCAGACGGCCTGAGTAACTCGAAATCTACGCCGTCCCATTGCCATTTGTCTTCTTGGCAAAACTCTGCATTCGGATAAAACTCAGGTTGTCCGGCAAGCAATTTATCGGTACCGACAGCCGCTACACTTTGAAAACCGCCGTCATGGTCAATATCATGGTGCGACAAAATCAGGCTGTCCAAACGGCGCACGCCCATAGCGTTCAAACTCGGCACAATACCTGTTTGCGCCACTTGCTCCGTTCCCGTATCAAACAAAAGATTGCGGTTACGCGTTTGTATCAACACCGACAAACCTTGCCCTGCATCCATCACGGTAACTCTTGCCACCCCCTCCTCCAACTTGGCAGGACGGTAAAACACAAAACCCAATAAAACCAGACATGCCCAAGGTTTCAAGCCCATTCCTTTAGGCAGCAATAACAGCAAAGCCGCCATCATCGCCAATACCAGCAAAGGCACGGGCGTCGCTGCAACGGCAAATTCAGGCGATACCGTAGCCAGCCATACCAAACCGCGTAAAGTATATTCCGCCAAAAATGCCGCTACCAACTGGACAGGTTCAAACGGAAAAACTGAACCCAGCAAAGCCAACGGCGTCAACACCCAAGAAAACCAAGGAATAGCCAGCGCATTAACCAAGGGACTGAGCAAAGGTAACGAAGCAAACAAATAGCCCAGCAATACCACCGACAATACCGTCGCCGCCCATTGTCCCCGTACAGCCAAACGCCAGCCCGACTCTTTCAGACGGCCTGATGAAACCCAAATCAAAGCAGCAACCAAGCCGAAAGACAACCACGTTCCCACACCCAATACGGCCAACGGGTCCAACAACAAAACAACGGCCAAAACCTGCCACCATGCCGCCCAACCCGAGCCGCTACTGCCGCGCCACCATGCCCACGCAAACGAAGCCAACATCAACACACTGCGTTGCGTCGGTACGGAAAAACCGGCCAAAAGCGCATAAAACAAAGCCCCGGCAACACCGCCGGCCAATATCCACACACGCGGTTTCGCCGGAATCCACGGCAAGTAACGGAAAACCCGCTTGATCAGCCAGGCAAACAATACCGCCACCATCGTTACATGCAAGCCCGAAATACTGACCAAGTGCGTCAGCCCCAAAGGACGGAATGCCTGCCACAAAGGCGGCCGTAACGCCGATTGCTCACCAATACTCAAAGCACGCATCAACCCTATGCCGTCTGAAAACTCAGGATATTTGTCCGCCGTTCCCTGCCAACTTCGGCTTACCGCATCACGTATATTAGCCAAACCGAAAGCACCGCCTTGCCGCACAAGTTTCCTATCGCGCCCCAAAGTACCCATGCCGTCGATACCATTGGCCAAAGCCCATGTTTCACGGTTCAAACCGCGCACATTCACTTCACCGATTACCGGCCTTACCCGCGCCGACACAGACCACCGACTGCCCACCGTCCAATCGCGCCGCTGATAATCTGACAACATCAAATCAAAAGCCTGACCACGCTCATCCCAAGCCCTTGCCGCAAACTGCACGCGCCGACCATCATCACGCGGCATATCCGCCACTTCAACCGTTAAAACTTTAGCCGCCACCTCCCCTACAGGCCATTGATCGGCCAAAACCAGCCCGGTCCGCCACACACCAAACGCCATGCCCATGCAGACGGCCAGCGCCAACCAAGCCACAGCAAATCTTCGACACAACGCAAGCGCACCCATCATTACAGACAACCAAGCCCACCATGGCGGCACAAACGGCAACGCAAACGAAAGCACTACCCCAACCACCCAAGCAGGCAACACAAACCGCCACGCCATGAACGTTTCCCTTAAATTATGATTATTAGATATGTAATAATAAATGCTTTTAGTAGATTATGACAAATGTCGATTAACCGTTATCAGATAAAAGATATGCTTAAATTATTTCAAAGCCGATAGACGCAAAAAAGCGCAATCTGAAACAGATTGCGCTTTTTTATAAACTGGCACGCCCACGGGGAATCGAACCCCGGTTACCGCCGTGAAAGGGCGATGTCCTAACCGCTAGACGATGGGCGCGGAGATTTTCTGTGGCGCACCCGGAGCGATTCGAACGCCCGACCCTCTGGTTCGTAGCCAGATACTCTATCCAACTGAGCTACGGGTGCATCAAGAAAGATTCGAATTATAGAGAGTGGACTGTTTCCTGTCAAGCGTTTTATTTGGAAAACTTGCAGACAGCGTGTAAAATGCGCATTTGCTATTGAATTTACAGAGAATAAAATGTCAGATTTCGCACGCTGGCCGCTCTTATCCGAAGCATTTTCCCGTTTGGGACGGCCTGTGGTCGTGGTGGATTTGGAGACGACCGGTGGAAATTTCTATCAAGACAGGATAACGGAAGTCGCCCTTGTTCGTTTTGAGCAAGGACGCGCCACACATTACGAGCAATTGGTCAATCCTTGCCGCAGCATTCCCGAATTTGTTGCCAGGCTGACCGGAATTCATGATGAAACGGTGAAAAACGCGCCTGTCTTTGCCGATATTGCAGCCGATTTGTTGCCACTGTTGCAAGGTGCAGTGGTTGTTGCCCACAACAGCCGCTTTGACTACACCTTCCTGCGCCACGAATTTGCCCGTATCCATACTGACTTTGCCGCACCCTCGCTCTGTACGGTTCAACTGTCGCGCCGCCTGTATCCTGAGTTTTACAAACACAGCCTCGACAGCATTATCGAACGCACCGGCATTCAGACGGCCAACCGCCACCGCGCCATGACCGATGTTGTCGCATTGTGTGATTATCTCGAATTAAGTTTGACAGAAAAAAATCACCAACAATGGGATGAACATGTCCGTGTGTTGATGAATCCGAAAATGTTGCCCACTTGGCTGCCTGATTCGCTCGCCCAACAGCTCTATACCCTGCCCGACAGTTACGGCGTATTGGTTTGGTTTGACCATTTCGGCAAAGCTCAGGCCATTGAAGCACACGAACGCGCATACAGTGAAACCGCCACCCTGCTGCACAGCAAAAAACTGCCGCCGCACATCAAAGCCGCAGCCTCCATCCGTTTTATTCCGGCAGTCGGTCAGCTCCATACATTATGGCTCAAAGCCCAGACCATGCAGGAATACCAACTGATGCCGTCTGAAAAATCCACATCGTTTTCAACCGTCCGCTTTATCGCTGATGAACACGGTAGCCTTCAAGCACGCATTGTCTTGTTAAATAGCGGCACCAGAAACTGGCGTCCATACGGTTTGTTTGCCCACAAAAAAGCAGCCAAACGCGCTTTGGCGCAATGGTCGCAAGAACACAGACTCTGCCCGGATTCGCTCAATATTTTGCCGACCAGCTACGCAAAGGGCGAACCCTGCCCTGTCGAGGCTGTCGGAAAATGCAACGGCAACTGCCGCCAGCCAAACGGTATCAAACATCAAAACCAACGCATTACCGAGCTTGCCGCCCTACTCCCTGTAACCGATTGGGGCAAAGCGCACGAAATTGAAATTACCGAAACCGACCCCCTGACCGGAAACAGCATTACCCTGCTCTGCGCCGGCGGTGCGTTGGCTTTGCCTGACGGCAGCTGGTATTTCGACAGCAGCCTGCCTATCGTGATTAAAAACAAATTCAGGCAAGACAAAGAAAATATCCGTCTGATTGCTTAAAACAAGGCCGTCTGAAAACCAAATTTTCAGACGGCCTGATGTGGATAACTTTCCGCTTTATTCTCAACACAAAAACTGCCTAAATTTTAATCAGAACTTATTTTTATAATAGCAATCAAATACTAAACCAATTTATACACAAGCTGTTCACACAATTTTCAATGAAAGCTGTGTATACCCAGCCCAACGAGTAAACCATGAACAACCCTGCAATCATCTTCTTTGACATCGACGACACCCTCTACCGCAAATACACGGATACCTTGCGCCCTTCGGTTGCCCAAGCCATGCGCGCATTAAAAGCCAAAGGCATTTTGACTGCCATTGCCACCGGCCGTCCGGAAGCCGCCTTTCCCACCAAAGTCAAAGCCTTGATTCAAGAATGCGGCATCGACATGCTCGTTACCATCAACGGCCAATATATTTCCTTTCGCGGCGAACCCCTGCAAAGTTACCCGTTGAATATTGCCGACATCGAAACCGCCATCAACCTGCTTGAACAACACAAAATAGACTACGCATTCGTCAACAACCAAGAAATTGCCGTTTCCTCCCATTCGCCGCGCGTTGTCGAAGGCTTATCACATATCTTGCCCAACTTCCTGACTGACAAAGAATATTTCCGCAAACAGCCTGTTTATCAAATGTTGGTCTTTGTGGATGAGGAAGAAGAAAAAATCCTGCAACCGCTGATTCAACAACACGGCTTCAAATCCGTCCGCTGGCATGAATATGCTGTGGACCTGCTGCGCAAAGAAGGTTCAAAAGCACGGGGCATCGCCCACGCAGTGGAAAAACTGGGAATTGATATGAGCAAAGTAATGGCGTTCGGCGACAGCTTCAACGACTTTGAAATGCTGTCAACCGTCGGCTTTGGCGTTGCCATGGGCAATGGCGAAGAAGCTGCTAAAGCTGCTGCACAATTCGTCTGCCCAAGTGTCGATGAAGACGGCGTATTGCGCGGCTTGCAAGAATTGGGCGTAATTTAAAACATTAAATCAAAAGGCCGTCTGAACATTTTTTCAGACGGCCTTGTTCTATCAATAAACTTCCTGCCTACTTCGGCAATACCAAAAAGCTAATCAGCAATTCTTTAAATACGAATCCAAACACACCCAAGCCCAAAACCAAGAAGAGCATGGCAATGCCGAATTTGCCGGCTTTGGATTCTTTACCCAAGTTCCAAACAATAAAGCCCAAAAAGATAATCAGGCCGCTCAGTAGGATTTTCATTGCCCATGAGGCGAATTCTGCTTCAGACATTATTTTTTTCCTTTTATTCTTAAGATGTGTGTTTAATTGCTTTCAGACGGCCTATTAAAATTTAAGGCCGTCTGAAATTTGTTTTTAGATTATTTGTTCAATACTTGTTGCAAATCATCAATCAAATCGTCGATGTATTCCAAACCGACAGAGAGGCGGATCAAGCCCGGGCGGATATTGGCGGCGAGTTTTTCTTCAGGCTGCATCCGACCGTGCGTGGTTGTCCACGGATGGGTGATGGTCGAGCGCACATCGCCGAGGTTGGCAGTACGGGAGAAAAGCTCCACACCGTCCACGACTTTCCATGCGGCTTCTTGGTCGGCAACTTCAAAGCCGATGACGATGCCGCCACCGTTTTGTTGCTTGCGGATAAGCTCTGCCTGCGGATGGTCGGGCAAACCAGTGTAGTACACGGCTTGGACTTGCGGTTGCTCTTTCAACCATTGCGCGATTTTCAGCGCATTGTCGTATTGTTTTTCCATACGCAGCGACAAGGTTTCTACACCGCTCAACAACTGCCATGCGTTAAACGGAGACATTGCCAAACCGCAAGAGTTGCAATATATGGCAACTTGCGTCATCAATTCTTCCGAACCGGCCAATACGCCGCCCATCACGCGGCCGTGGCCGTCGATGGCTTTGGTTGCGGAAGAAACGGAAATATCCGCACCGTGTTTCAAAGGCTGCGAACCGACGGGCGATAAGAGGCTATTGTCCACCACCAAAAGCGCGCCGATGCTGTGTGCCAGTTCGGCTAAAGCTTCCAAATCGGCAACTTCGCCCAATGGGTTGGACGGAGTTTCCAAGAAAAACAGTTTGGTATTGGGCTTGATGGCAGCTTTCCATTCATCTACATCAACCGGCGATACATGGCTGACTTCGATGCCGAACTTGGTAACGATGTTGTTGATGAAACCGACGGTCGTGCCGAACAGGCTGCGGCTGGAAACAACGTGGTCGCCTGCTTGCAAGAAGGTAAAAAACGCCGCCTGAATTGCAGACATACCGGTCGAAGTGGCTACCGCACGCTCTGCGTCTTCCAATGCGGCAATGCGTTTTTCAAAAGCGGCAGTAGTCGGATTGGCTGTACGGGTATAGGTAAAGCCTTTAATTTTTTTGGAAAACAAATCTGCCGCATGTTGCGCGCTTTCCCACATAAAGCTGCTGGTCAAAAACAGCGCCTGATTGTGTTCGCGATATTCGGTCTGCTCTTTGCCGCCCCGGATGGCCAGCGTTTGCGGATGAAGTTTTTTGTTCATTTATTCTCCAATCTACTGTGTATTCCAATGGACGGAACAATATTTTCCGTCTGTTTAACTTGTTAACATTTTGCGCCGATTTCTACCATCTTTCAAGCCGAAGGCCGTGTTTCGGGCTGTCTAAAAAAACAGGAAAACCGTTTTTACTGATAAAGGCGGCCATCGTGTTTCAACCAGCCGTCAGTATGCCGGCCTGACGGGTCATGGTGCGTCCAATGGATAACGCCGCCCTGCTCCGACCATTCGTATTCGCCGTAAAACGCTACTTTATCGCCTTTTTTCAAACCCTTAATCTTATCGGCAAGGTCGATATTGTGTGCCACCAAAAGCGTCTGGCCGCTGGAGAGCTTCAAGATAAAGCGTTGGTGGCGCGTGCCTTTGTTGTCATCCGGCAGGGTTTTCCATACCGTGCCCTCGCCCTCAACCTGAATATCGCTTTGTTCGTTTTCAAACGCCTGTTTCAAAACCGCTTCGGCTGATTCCTTGTCCGAACCGATTTGCTGCTGAGCCGTATCGGCATTCTTTTTGCCCGCATTATTTTGTTTCTGAACGGCTTCTATTTTCTGGTGATTCTGCGATTGTACCGGCTGCTTGTTTTGCATTTTGTTATAGGCAAATACGGCAACCAAAGCAATCAGCAATACAATGATTTTATTTTTATTCATAACAATCTCAAAAAAAATGCCCGATTCTGCATCGGGCATATCAACTATTTAGAAAGGATATTTATCACGAAAACGTGAGCCGCTATTATACACGCTTCGTAAAATTTTAAGGGAAATTTACGCCGAAGGCCGTCTGAAACTTTTCAGACAGCCCAGATACTCAACGGCGGTATTTCATTTCGGTCTTCATATCGTCCAAAATACGTTTGACGTTGTGTTCCAACACATCTTCCACCAAGCCCGGAGCCTGCTCGTTCAGCATTTGCTGCAACTGGTAAGTGAACAAGGCCATTTGTTTTTGCACGGCAATCCGAATCATGCCATTGACCGCATCGGCCACATGGGGGCGTAAACGCTTAATCAGACGCTCGGTCAAATCTTTTTCAGAAACGCAGAATACCTCCCGACGGCCAATCGCTTGCGGGTTCAATACATTGATATGGACATTAATGGCCGGTTCTTTTTCAAGGCCGTCTGAAACCGCCTCTTCAGCCACTTCCGCATCATCATTTTCCGGTTTTTCAGTTTCTTCCACTTCAGGCGCATCAAAATCTACGGCACCTGATTTCGGATTCAGTCTGACGGTGCGCGTTGATTCGATATGACGCTCTGAAGCCGCAGCCTGCAATGCCGATTGCGCGCTCAACCAGTTATCCTGCAAAACCACCATTGCATCGGTTTCCACTGCCTCGCCCTCGTCGGCAAGGGCAGTATTGTGTTCCAACTGCCAGCGGTACAAATACTCTTCCAATACTTTTTCACGATTGTCAGCATCCAGTTTATATTCTTTTTTAGGCGCGGTTTTGGGCGCAACATCGACAGCGTCGTCCGATTTTTTGACCAATGGCGCATGAGTCGGCTCAGTATTGAATTGTCGTGCCTGACGCAATCTTTCCAGGCGTTTTTCCCAATTCAGGTCTTCTTCCTCGAGGGCTGTGGGGTCAAGACGGTTGTTTTCCATAATCTCGTTTTTTCATTTTTATTGTGAACCGTATTTCAAACCTAAAATTACTTGAAATACGGCCAATGGTTGGACATATCCGGCAAGCCGGCGCAAGCGTCACATTTTAATATTAATTCGCTATATAATCACTATTTTATTTAACTCAAGGATACATCATGAGCAGCATCGAACAACGCCTCGAATACTTGGAAGAAGCCAACGACGTTTTGCGTATGCAAAACCACGTCCTCGCCACCGCCCTCAAAGGCCTTATCCGTTCTCTGCCCTCCGACATGGCCAACGATGCCGTAGAATCCATCCAGCTTGCCTTTGAAGACGCATTGGCGGAATTGAGCTACGAAGACAGCCCGCACACCGACCTCTTCCATGACGTAACCTACGCATTTTTCCGAGAAAAAGACCACTGATTTCGGCTAGTTTGTTCACAAAATTATGCTAAACTAAGATTTTATCCGTTAACATTTTATTAAGAAAGCACATCCCATGAACATGAAAAAATGGCTGGCCACCGCCCTCGCTTGTTCCGCCCTTGCCCTGACTGCCTGCGGCGGTCAAAGCAACAATGCCTCAGCCCCTGCCGATAAAGTGTACCGCGTCGGCTCCAATGCCGAGTTTGCCCCATTTGAATCTTTGGATTCTGCCGGCAAAGTGGAAGGTTTTGACGTTGACTTAATGAATGCCATGGCCAAAGCCGGCAACTTCAAAGTCGAATTCAAACACCAGCCATGGGAAAGCCTCTTCCCATCCCTGAACAACGGCGATGTGGACATCGTTATGTCCGGCGTAACCATCACTGACGACCGCAAACAAAGCATGCTCTTCAGCGACCCATACTTTGAAATCACCCAAGTCGTCCTCGTTCCGAAAGGCAAAAAAGTAACTTCTTCCGAAGACCTGAAAAACATGGCCAAAGTCGGCGTGGTAACCGGCTACACCGGCGACTTCTCCGTTTCCAAACTCTTGGGCAACGACAATCCGAAAATCGCCCGCTTTGAAAGCGTTCCCCTGATTATCAAAGAATTGGAAAACGGCGGTTTGGATTCCGTCGTCAGCGACAGCGCGGTTATTGCCAACTATGTGAAAAACAACCCGACCAAAGGCCTGGATTTCATCTCCCTGCCTGACTTTACCATCGAAAACTACGGCATCGCTGCACGCAAAGGCGACGAAGCCACCATCAAAATGTTGAACGATGCGCTGAAAAAAGTACGCGAAAGTGGCGAATACGACAAAATTTACGCCAAATACTTTGCTAAAGAAGGCGAAAAAACCGAAGCAGCCAAATAATCTAGTTTGACTTCCTAAACTAAAGGCCGTCTGAAAACTTTTCAGACGGCCTTTAATCTGGTTAACGCCATTAAACGCAAGCGTCCCCTATAATCCGCTTGTTTTTATCTTTCAAATGAAAGAGGCGCCATGATCAAACCCATCATCCTTAGCCTCACTGCCGCAACCGCTTTGGCCGCCTGCTCCGCTTCTGAAAAACAAGAATCTCCTAAGGTCGGCGTGGCCAATCCGGCTTCTGAATTCTGCGTCAAACAAGGCGGCAAATCCGAAATCAAAAAAGACAAAGACGGTGGCGAATACGGCGTGTGCCACTTGCCTGACGGTACCGTTGTCGAAGAATGGGAATATTTCCGTCAGCACAACAAATAATTACTCAATCATAGAAAAGGCCGTCTGAACCCAAGTTTCAGACGGCCTTATCTTTTAAACCACGATTATTTTACTTCCAGTTTGGTCACGTCGCCCATATACGGTTGCAACGCAGCAGGAACATTAATGCTGCCGTCGGCATTTTGATGGTTTTCCAAAACCGCCACCAAAGTACGGCCGACTGCCAAGCCTGAGCCGTTCAAAGTATGTACCAAACGGTTTTTACCGTTTTCATCTTTGAAACGCGCTTTCATGCGGCGAGCTTGGAAATCTTCGCAGTTGGAGCAGCTGGAAATTTCGCGGTAGGTATTTTGCGCGGGAACCCAGACTTCCAAGTCGTAGGTTTTGGTTGCACCGAAACCCATGTCACCGGTACACAAAGTAATCACGCGGTAGGGCAGTTCTAAGGCCTTCAGGATGTTTTCGGCATGGCCGACCATTTCTTCCAGCGCTTCGTATGATTTTTCCGGATGAACGATTTGCACCATTTCCACTTTGTCGAATTGGTGTTGGCGAATCAAACCGCGCACGTCTTTGCCGTATGCGCCCGCTTCGGAACGGAAACATGGAGAATGCGCGGTCAATTTCAACGGCAAATCGCTGCCTGCCACGATGCTGTCAGCAACGGTATTGGTCAGCGTTACTTCGGCAGTCGGAATCAGATATTGCGTTTTCTTGCTCTCGTCGCCGCCGCGGGTAACGTGGAACAAATCTTCTGCAAATTTAGGCAGTTGGCCTGTGCCTTGCAGGGTAGTGTCATCCACGATGTAAGGCGTGTAATGCTCGGTATAGCCGTGTTTCAGCGTGTGCGTATCGAGCATGAATTGCGCCAGTGCACGGTGCAGGCGGGCGATTTGACCTTTCATCACGGTAAAGCGTGCGCCGGACAGTTTCGCACCGCCTTCAAAATCCAAACCCAAAGGCTCGCCCAAATCAACATGGTCTTTGATTTCAAAGTCAAATTCGCGCGGTGTGCCAACTTTGCGAACTTCAACGTTTTCAGTTTCATCTTTACCGGCAGGAACACTTTCGTGCGGCAGGTTCGGAATGGTCAACAACCATGCGTCCAATTCTTTCTGAACAGCATCCAAATCAGCGGCAGCCTGCTCCAAATCCACTTTGATTTGGGCAACCTGATCCATCGCAGCTTGAGCCTCTTCGTGTTTGCCTTGACCTTTCAACGCACCGATTTGTTTGGAAATACTGTTGCGCGAAGCCTGCAACTCTTCTGTTTTCACTTGAACGGCTTTGCGTTGCTCTTCCAAAGCGTTGAAACGCGCGGTATCAAACTCATAACCGCGTGCGGCCAAACGTTCTGCCACTGCGGCGGTATTGCTGCGGAGCAATTGGATGTCTAACATTGTTTTCTCTCGTTAAGATTCAGAATGGCATTATTGTAAACCAATTTAAAGATATTTTCACAGCGACAGGCCGTCTGAAAACAAAAAACGCCCCTGCAAAAGCAGGTGCGTTTTTAAGAATCTTGGCACGCCCACGGGGATTCGAACCCCGGTTGCCGCCGTGAAAGGGCAGTGTCCTAGGCCTCTAGACGATGGGCGCGTAACCGAAGCGCGAACTATACAGAAAGCCTTTTCTTCTGTCAACGCTTTTACTGCATTTTTAAAGGTGCTGCCGATTTCCGTATGTTATTTTCCCTGTATAATGCCGGTTTTAATAAAAAGGAAAACTCGCCATGTGGTTTAAGCAAATCAGTTTTTATCCGCTCAACAAAGACAAGTTGCCCGAATTAGAAGTCCTTGCCGACAAATTGGCACAATCCGAATTTGCCCATTGTCAGGGTTTGGACTGGTTTAGCGAAGGCTTCGCCACGCCGGTTTCCTTTTCGCCCGAGCTGGTTTTCCCTGCCGATTACACTTGGCGCGTTGCTCTGAAAAAAGAAGAAAAAGTCCTGCCTGCCGGCGTGATCCGCGATACTTTGGATGAAAAGGTTTTGGAAATCCAAAACAACGAAGCGCGCAATGTCGGCCGCAAAGAAAAACAAGAGCTGAAAGAACAGATTACTGACGACCTGCTGCCCCGTGCCTTTACGCGCAGCAGCCGCACACAGGCGATTTTCGACACGCGCCACGGGTATCTTTTAGTCAACAATGCCGCATCTGCCAAAGCGGAAAATATCCTGACCAAACTGCGCGAGGCGTTGGGCGGTCTTGAAGCAGCCCTGCCCAACACCAAACAATCGCCCTCTTCCCTGATGACCAGCTGGCTGCTGCAAGGCCACTGTGAGGGCGGTTTTGAATTGGACAGCGATTGCGAACTCAAAGGCGTCGGCGATGTTGTTCCGGTCGTCAAAGTTTCCAAACAAGACCTGACCGCCGACGAAGTGGTACAACACGTTAAAAACGGCAAAACCGTTACCCAGCTGGGCTTGGTATGGCGCGAACAAATTGCGTTCATCCTCACTCAAGACTTTACACTCAAACGCATCCAGTATCTGGACGTTTTGCAAGAAGAAGCGGAAAGCAACGGCGACGATGCCGCCAGCCTCGCCTTTGCCTCGCAAATCCTAATGACCGAAGCCATCAGCACCATGTTGGAAGAACTGGTTTCTTATTTAGGCGGCTGGCAAGAGTAATTTTTCAGACGGCCTTTTGATTGGGAAATATCAAAGGCCGTCTGAAATATAATACGCATGGTTTCTGCCTGTTGGGCGCGCTCTTCAGGCGTGGCGAGGCTGTCCACACGGGCAAAGTGTGTAAGCTTCTGCACTTCGTCCACACCTTTGACCAGCTCGGCGACAGTACTGTTGCAGCGTTCCGTGAGCAGCTCGCGCCAGTCGGGCACAAAACGCACGATGTCGGCCAAAAGCGTGGCGGCCACCGCATCGGGCAGCAAATCCAATTCGTTCACCATACGCGCCGCACCCAAAAGGTGCGCCAAAAGCGGCTCGCCCGCAGGCGTGGCCGCATCGGCAGGATAATGCGTCTCGGCCAGCGACAAGGCCGTCTGAAGCAGCTTTTGCGCAGGTTCGGGCAAACCGGCGGTGTGCGCGTCAAACCACGCGCGGGATTCTTGCAGCGGTGCGGCGGGGATTTCCGGTGTTTGTCGTGTGTTGCTCATGGCGTGCCGTTTCTCCGTTTGTTTTGTTTCGACATAGCGGCTGTATTGTAGCAGCTTGCCCGTATTTTGCGACAAAGCATGTTTCAGACGGCCTGGGCTACCCAACTTGCAATAACATATAAACATCAAAATAAAACAAACAATTAGCGTGATTAGCGTGTAGTGTAAATGTGCTTGCAGTGAAAAATATTGGGAATAATATCAATGCAAGTAATAATTTTTATCAAGAAGGAGATGAGTGTGAAATTTTTAGCTGCTTTGCTGTGGCCGGCCATGTTGCTGCCCATTTTGTCTCATGCCGATAGCGGCATTCAGACGGTCTCTGTTTCTCAAGCATATGCGGATAACGCAACGGGCTGCGAGCAGCTTTATCCTGTAAATAGCTTCGAGAGTTTGTTCAGGCAGATGGCCGGTACGGTGCATAGTGCCTGTTTGCTTGATATGCCGCCTGAAGATTTAGCGAAAAAGTGGCAGATTCCCGTGTACCGGCGCTATCTGCGGCTTTCCGGCCGTTTGCGGCCTGACGGAGAAAAACAGGCGGTACTCAGATGGAAAGACAAGGCAGAGCGGCAGAAATGGCTCAAACACAGGCGGCGTAAGCTAAAACGGCCGACCGACGGCTTTACGGTAGTGCATCAGACCAACTACAACGGCAGTACTTTTTTAGAAATCGAAGCAACGCCTGATTATTTAAAGCATTACCGTTCGCTGTTTCCTGACAACCGTTATCCCGAGGATTTGCCCCTGCCAAGCATTGGTTGGCATCCAATGTTTAGACCGATATTTTGTTCTGATTCTGCTGTAAGTTTTGGAAAATCATTAAAGGATATTGACAACTTAGAAAAATCATTAGAGGCTATTGACAACAACGGTCATATTAAGAATTTTCATGCAAGATTGTCTATTCATGATAGTGTATCTCTATACTTTATGCATGATAACCAAGAAAATATGAGATGTAGCAAGGAAATATCTTATATTCAATATAAAAAAAATTATTTATATAAAAAAGATTATTTTATCACCAATTAAAATTAAAAATTTACTCAAACAATTAATAGGAGAATTATTATGGCAACAGTTCAAAATGCACAAATTCGGCAGCATTTTATTCGCATGGGCATGCCTAAAAAGGAGATTGATAGCATCATGCGGGATAATGTTATTATGCAAAAGACTCATATTTTTATCAATAAATGGGGGCTATCAAGTATTCGTGTCGATCATCATGTTCCAGCCACTTATACAACGAGAAAATTAAGAGGAGACATTGAATACCGTGAGATGGTATTTGGAAAAGATTATCTTACGGCTTCTGATTATGCCCATGAAATCGAGCATGGTATTTCTGATACTCTTTATAGACTAGATCTTGCTGATAAGAGAAATCCAACAAAAAACCTTAGCAAGTAATAATTTTTATCAAGAAGGAGATGAGTGTGAAATTTTTAGCTGCTTTGTTGTGGCCGGCCATGTTGCTGCCCATTTTGTCTCATGCCGATAGCGGCATTCAGACGGTCTCTGTTTCTCAAGCATATGCGGATAACGCAACGGGCTGCGAGCAGCTTTATCCTGTAAATAGCTTCGAGAGTTTGTTCAGGCAGATGGCCGGTACGGTGCATAGTGCCTGTTTGCTTGATATGCCGCCTGAAGATTTAGCGAAAAAGTGGCAGATTCCCGTGTACCGGCGCTATCTGCGGCTTTCCGGCCGTTTGCGGCCTGACGGAGAAAAACAGGCGGTACTCAGATGGAAAGACAAGGCAGAGCGGCAGAAATGGCTCAAACACAGGCGGCGTAAGCTAAAACGGCCGACCGACGGCTTTACGGTAGTGCATCAGACCAACTACAACGGCAGTACTTTTTTAGAAATCGAAGCAACGCCTGATTATATAAAACGATACCGTTCATTGTTTCCTGACGACCGTTATCCTGATGATTTGCCGAAACCCTATGTTTCATCTCATATCCTAAGCCCGGTCAGCGTATGCTTTAACAATGGAACAGAACAAGTTTTTCCTAGGTATACGGTAGTAAAACAAGTAGCAGTAGATGAAAACAACCATTTGATCGGGAGTGATAGACATTTGGTTATAAGGGAGGAAAAAGGTGCAGGAATATTATTTCAGCATCCAACAGACAAATGCATTAATGATATTTCCAGCATCTTTCTTATCAGATAGTCGATAGTATTTAATTTTAAAGGTATATGGTATGGCTACAACAGCACAAATCCGGCAGCATTTTTTAAAATTAGGGATGCCTGTTTCGGAAGTTAATCAGATTATTCGGGATTCAATTTTACTGGGGCAAACCCATAACTTTATCAATCAATGGGGGTTAGGGAGTATTCAAGCAATACACTAAATATTCCGGCATATTTTTCCAAAGCAAACTAATTGGCAGTAAAGAAAATAGAAGTATTGTATTCGGTACGGCAGACAAAAGATATCTGACTGCTTCTGATTGGGCTCATGAGTTAGGACATGGTTTGTCGAAAACAATTTCCAAGCTTGATCTTGATATTGATGGAAATCGCAATATAACAGCGAATGAATATGCACGAAGATTTGTTTATGAAGAAGGAAAAGCCGAATACAACCGTTTTCAGTTTGATTTGCGGAACAATCCCAAAGAAACCAAATACGGCTCAAATACAGAAGCAATCAAGGCAATGAACCAGCAACAGGCTGTTGATTATTTTGCCCATAAGATGAAAACCCAAAACCCCAGCGGACAGCCCGGCCATACTTATTGGACATTGGCGAAATCTGTATTCCTTGAGCAAACCAATCCAAACCTGCTAAACGGTAAAACTCCGGCCGAAAAGCAAAAAATTCTGTAATCAGGAATGGATGAAGCAGCGCCTGACCATCCCAACAGACTGTTTGGCGTAGGTGACGAGCGGGTTCGCTTTCAGAAAACCGATCCAAATATGCCGCTTAGTCTGATGCCAATGATGGCGCGTGGAAATCCTACGCTGATGGTGGTATTTGTACCTGCCAACAGCCGTTTGGCAGACGGTACGGTAACGACGATAGAAGTATCAGAAAGGATGTCATGATGTTGGGCGCAGTCATCGGCGATATTGCCGGATCACGATTCGAGTTTGACAACTACCGTCACACCGATTTTGACATTTGCAGCCCCGACAGCAACTTTACCGATGACACGATTTGCACTGTTGCCATTGCCGACTGGGTTTTACAAGGCTGTAACGATAATTTAGCCTCTATTTTACAAGGCTGGTGTAGGGCATATCCCTGCCCTAAAGGCGCATATGGCGGCCGCTTTTTACAATGGATAGAATGGAAAGATCCAGAACCTTATAATAGCTGGGGCAACGGCTCGGCCATGCGTGTTTCTGCCGTTGGTTGGGCATTTGCCACATTGGAAGAAACCCTGCATTTTGCTGAGCAATCCGCCATCGTAACGCACAACCACCCGGAAGGCATTAAAGGTGCACAAGCCGTAGCCGCCGCCATCTTTTGGGCGCGTACCGGTATGGGCAAAGCGCAAATCAAAGAAAACATTACACGACAATTCGGCTACGACTTGAGCCAAAGTTGCGACCAAATCCGCCCGCATTATCATTTCAACGAAAGCTGTCAGGAAACCGTACCTCAAGCAGTTACCGCCTTTCTTGAAAGCGATGATTTTGAACACGCCATCCGACTGGCGGTTTCCCTGGGCGGAGACAGCGATACCTTGGCGGCCATTACTGGCAGCATCGCCGAAGCCTACTACGGTATCCCTACATCCATGCGCGAACACGCTTTAGCCATATTGCCACGCCGCATTGCTGAAACCCTGCTGACTTTTGAATCCCAATATCAGGCCGTCTGAAACCGCCTGCAAAAAGGAACAATCATGATGAAATACCTCGCCCTACTTCCCGTCGCCTTCATGCTGGGTACGCCTGCCATTGCTGAAACCATCAATCCTTATCAGGAAAAAGGTTGCGTTTACGATGGCGATGTCGGCAAAGACGGCAAACCATCCGGTAAAGGCACATGGAAATGCCAGGACGGCCGCAGCTATGTCGGCGCCTTTAAAAACGGCAAATTTGACGGCAAAGGCGTATATACCGTCTCCGGCAACAGCGAAACCTTTATCGAACCTTTCTCCTCCAACAGCGCCAAATTACGCAATATGACGCTGGAGGGCGTGTTCAAAAAAGGCAGGGCGCACGGAAACTTTACCGCTTCCCAAAACGGCACACCCGTCTTCATCATGAAATGCGAAGACGGTATGATTAAAGAAGTCAAACTGGCTAAGAAATCTGCTTCCAAAACCAAATAAACAGCCTTTCAGACGGCCTTATCCAGCTTTTAGGCCGTCTGAAACATCAATTGACAAGCCTGTCTAAAGGCTGTCGTGTTGATTTCAAAGAATTCCCAAACAACCCTTACCCCAGGACAACCACCATGAGCATTAAATCCGACAAATGGATACGCCGCATGGCCGAAGAACACGGCATGATTGAGCCGTTCGAGCCCAACCAAATCAAAGAGGCCAACGGCCAACGCATCATTTCCTACGGCACATCCAGCTACGGCTACGACATCCGTTGTGCTAATGAATTTAAAATCTTCACCAATATCAACAGCACCATCGTCGACCCGAAAAACTTCGACCCGAAAAACTTCGTTACCGTCGAAGACGACTGCTGCATCATTCCGCCCAACTCCTTTGCTTTGGCGCGCACAGTCGAATATTTCCGCATCCCGCGCAACGTCCTGACCGTCTGCTTAGGTAAATCCACTTACGCACGCTGCGGCATCATCGTCAACGTTACTCCGTTCGAACCTGAGTGGGAAGGCTACGTTACGCTTGAGTTTTCCAACACCACCCCCCTGCCTGCCAAAATTTATGCCGGCGAAGGCGTGGCTCAAGTCTTGTTCTTTGAAAGCGATGAAGTCTGCGAAACTTCATACAAAGACCGCAACGGCAAATACATGGGACAAACCGGTGTTACCTTACCCAAGACCTAATATACAAAATAAAAAAAGGCCGTCTGAAGTTTCAGACGGCCTTTTATCATTTCATTTAGAAACGGCGTTTCAGCTTGCAAGCCTGCAAGATATGGACGGCAAGTTCTTCCACAGATTTGTCCGTAGTATTGGTAAACGGAATACCGTGGCGTTTAAACATATTTTGCGCATCGGCAATCTCGCTGCGGCAAGTATCGATTTTGGCATAGGTCGAATTAGGACGGCGTTCCTGACGGATAGCCTGCAAACGCTCAGGCTGAATGGTCAAACCAAACAGCTTGTCTTTATAAGGTTTGACCATACGCGGCAAATCGGTCGATTCCAAATCATCGGGAATCAATGGATAGTTTGCGGCGCGGATACCGTATTGCAGGGCCAGATAGAGACAGGTCGGCGTTTTGCCCGAACGGGACACGCCCATCAAAATCACATCCGCTTCCTGCAGGTTTTTATCGCTGACGCCGTCATCATGATTCAGTGAAAAATTGACCGCCTCCATACGCGCATCATAGCGTTGGGTATTGCCGATACTGTGGTGCCCCTGCCGGGCGGCAACCGCCTCCGTATTGAGTTCCTTTTCCAAAAGACCGAGAAAGGTTTCAAAGAAATTAATATGGAACGCATTGGCTTTCTTGATGATTTCACGGATTTCGTCATTGACCACACTGACAAAAGCAATCGGGCGCACGCCGAATTTTTCAGCTGACTGGTTGACTTTGTCTACAACAGCACGCGCTTTTTCAGGCGTATCGATAAACGGATAGGTATGGCGTTTGAACTCAACATTGCCAAATTGGTTCAGCAAGGCTTCACCGATATTTTCAGCGGTCAGGCCGGTTCGGTCGGAAATATAGAAGACTTGGCGTGGATCAGTCATAATGAATCCTCTTGAGGGTAACGTTTCAGACGGCAATCATAGCAGTTACAGCCTTTGCAATAAAGCGATTCCCGACAGATTACACAGGATTACAACAAATTTGAACAATTTTTATATTGGCACAAAATTTTATTTTTTGCTATTTTATAGAATTTTATTCTAAAATTGCGAAATAAATCTTGTTTATCAAATTTATTAACTTATTTTGTTTTCCATATTTAACAAGAAGATAACACGTAAAAACATGAATCTGATATTCACATTTCAGAAGGCTACATGCCTGAAAAGCACAATATCACAGACGAATTTGTGATTTTTAAAAAGATAAAACACATGACAGCCATCAAACGAATGGCTACAATAAGCAGGCGGATTTGTTTCTTTTTTAACATTTTTGGATTGGATTGGACACACAAATGGCCGAAAACTACGTTATTTGGTTTGAAAACCTGCGTATGACTGACGTTGAGCGAGTGGGCGGTAAAAATGCCTCTTTGGGCGAAATGATCAGCCAACTGACTGAAAAAGGCGTACGCGTTCCCGGTGGTTTTGCGACCACTGCCGAAGCCTATCGCGCTTTCCTGGCTCACAATGGTCTGAGCGAGCGTATTTCCGAAGCCCTGAAACAACTGGATGTTGAAGACGTTGCCGAATTGGCACGCGTGGGTAAAGAAATCCGTCAATGGATTTTGGATACCCCGTTCCCTGAACAGCTGGATGCTGAAATCGAAACAGCTTGGAACAAAATGGTTGCCGATGCCGGCGGTGCGGACATTTCCGTTGCCGTACGTTCTTCTGCAACAGCAGAAGACCTGCCGGACGCTTCTTTTGCCGGCCAACAAGAAACCTTCCTGAACATCAATGGCTTGGAAAACGTTAAAGAAGCCATGCGCCATGTATTCGCTTCCCTGTACAACGACCGTGCCATTTCTTACCGTGTCCACAAAGGCTTCGAACACGACATCGTCGCCCTTTCCGCAGGCGTACAACGCATGGTGCGCTCCGACAGCGGCGCGTCCGGTGTGATGTTCACCATCGATACCGAGTCCGGTTACGACCAAGTCGTTTTCGTTACCTCTTCTTACGGCCTGGGCGAAAACGTCGTACAAGGCGCGGTCAACCCTGACGAATTCTATGTATTCAAACCTACTTTGAAAGCAGGCAAACCGGCTATCCTGCGTAAAACCATGGGTTCGAAACAAATCAAAATGATCTTTACCGACAAAGCCGAAGCCGGTAAATCTGTCACCAACATCGATGTACCTGAAGAAGACCGTCAACGCTTCTCCATTACCGACGCCGAAGTTACCGAGTTGGCCCATTACGCGCTGACCATCGAAAAACACTACGGCCGCCCAATGGACATCGAATGGGGCCGCGACGGTTTGGACGGCAAACTCTACATCCTGCAAGCCCGTCCTGAGACTGTAAAATCCCAAGAAGACAGCAGCCGCAACCTGCGCCGCTTCTCCATCAACGGCGAAAAAGTTATCTTGTGCGAAGGCCGTGCCATCGGTCAAAGAGTCGGCCAAGGCAAAGTACGCCTGGTGAAAGATGCCTCCGAGATGGATTCCGTTGAAGCAGGCGACGTACTCGTTACCGACATGACCGACCCGGATTGGGAACCGGTGATGAAACGTGCTTCCGCCATCGTGACCAACCGCGGCGGCCGTACCTGCCACGCAGCGATTATCGCGCGTGAATTGGGTATTCCGGCCGTGGTCGGCTGCGGCGACGCAACCGATCTGCTTTCAGACGGCCAAGAAGTTACCGTATCTTGCGCCGAAGGCGATACCGGCTTCATCTACTCCGGCCTACTGGACGTACAAGTTACCGATGTTGCTTTGGACAACATGCCTAAAGCGCCTGTAAAAGTAATGATGAACGTTGGTAACCCTGAATTGGCATTCAGCTTCGCCAACCTACCTAGCGAAGGCATCGGCTTGGCACGTATGGAATTCATCATCAACCGTCAAATCGGTATCCACCCTAAAGCTTTGTTGGAATTTGACAAACAAGACGACGAATTGAAAGCGGAAATTACCCGCCGCATCGCCGGCTACGCTTCTCCTGTCGACTTCTATGTCGATAAAATCGCAGAAGGCGTGGCAACTTTGGCTGCTTCGGTTTACCCACGCAAAACCATCGTCCGTATGTCTGACTTCAAATCCAACGAATACGCCAACTTGGTGGGCGGCAGCATCTACGAACCGCACGAAGAAAACCCAATGTTGGGCTTCCGTGGTGCAGCGCGTTATGTAGCCGATAACTTCAAAGACTGCTTCGCACTTGAGTGCAAAGCCTTAAAACGCGTTCGCGATGAAATGGGTTTGACCAACGTCGAAATCATGATTCCATTCGTTCGTACTTTGGGTGAAGCGGAAGCTGTTGTTAAAGCCCTGAAAGAAAACGGTTTGGAACGCGGCAAAAACGGCCTGCGCCTGATCATGATGTGCGAGTTGCCAAGCAACGCTGTATTGGCAGAACAATTCCTGCAATACTTCGACGGCTTCTCCATCGGCTCTAACGACATGACCCAGCTGACCCTCGGCCTCGACCGTGACAGCGGTTTGGTATCCGACTCCTTCGACGAGCGCAACCCTGCCGTTAAAGTGATGTTGCACTTGGCAATCTCTGCTTGCCGCAAACAAAACAAATACGTCGGTATTTGCGGTCAAGGTCCATCAGACCATCCGGACTTTGCCAAATGGCTGGTTGAAGAAGGTATCGAGAGCGTATCGCTCAACCCTGATACCGTCATTGAAACCTGGCTGTATCTGGCTAACGAATTGAACAAATAAGTTCAATAAGACAAAAATCCCCTGCCCGTTTATCCCGGCAGGGGATTTTTATTGCCTTATTCAATACCGTCTGAAAAAACTTTCACTTTCTTTTACCTTACTAAAAAAATCCTTTATCATCAAAATGATAAAAAAATATGCCGATATATCTACAAATTTTCAATGTTAATATACTGCCTTTCTGTATTTTACCCCATGCCTTTTGAGTGAACCTTTTTTCACTCTTCCCATCTATCATACATAGCATAACGATACATTTTGAAATAATCCATGAATACAAACTTTATTTCCACCTTTCAGACGGCCTTGAAACGTCTGGCACTTATTAGCACCATTGCCGTCTTAGCAGCCTGCGCCGGCAACAATACCTCTTCCAACCGTGCCGTACCTGACGGCTACTACAAAGTCCGTCCCGGCGATACCCTGACCCAAATCGCCAAACGCTACGGACAAAACGTCAATACACTGGTTGCATGGAATAACCTTCCCAACGCCTCACAAATCGAAGTCGGTCAAGTATTGCGCGTCCGCCGTCATGTCGCCCCACGCAGCACCGCAACACAGCAACGCCAAACTACTGCCGTTACTCCGATCAACCGATTGAACCTGCAATGGCCGACCGATAACACCTCATCCTCCATTATCCAACGCTACAACGGCACAACCAGCAAAGGCATAGATATTGCAGGCACGCAAGGCCAACAAATCCGTTCTGCCGCAGCCGGTACCGTCATCTACGTTGGCGAAGAAGTCCGCGGCTACGGCAAGCTGATTTTAATCAGCCACAACGACTACACCATTACCGCCTATGCCCACAACGATACGCTTTTGGTACAAAAAGATCAAAAAGTCCAAGCAGGTCAAGTTATCGCCACCATGGGCAGCAGCGATACAGACAGCGTCAAGCTTCATTTTGAAGTTCGTCTAAACGGCAAAGCAGTCGATCCCCTGCCTTATTTGACCAGAACAAATTAATGCCCCAATCAAAAGGCCGTCTGAATAGCAGTATTTCAGACGGCCTTTTGATTATCTTGCTATAACAGCTATTTCAACAAAATCTTTTCCTATTTAACTTATGTTGATTGAGTGTAAATGCCGTTATACAATAACAACTCTTTTTAACATTCCATTTCAGTTACCCTACTATGTCTCCTAACCGTATCCTTGCAACCGCATTCTTGTTTGCATCTGCATTTGCCAGCGCAGATGTCCATATTGATGAAAACATTCCTTACCGCGATGAAGAAGAAATCGATACCCGTATTGTTTCCGAGTGTTTAGAAGTGGGCGGCATCATGTCCAAATCTTTGCAAGAAACTGCAGCCAAAAGCGATGTAACGGTTGTCCGTGACGGTAAAAAACAAGGCACATACGCAGATATCGCCATTACTTCGGCCATGAGTGCAGGCAATGCCTTTATCGGTCACGCCAAAGGTATGGCTGTTTCAGCCACTTTGTATGTTGACGGTAAACAAGTTGGCAAAAAAACCTTTACCCGCAATTCTTCCGGCGGTATGTTTGGCGCTTATAAAAGCTCTTGTGCCGTCTTGAACCGTACTTCCAAAGTATTGGGTTCTGACATTGCCCAATGGGTTGTCCGCGAACAAAAAAACGCTCAAGATAAATAATTTATCGAACTAAAAAGGCCGTCTGAAAGTATTTTCAGACGGCCTTTTTTCATGCCTTCATTAACAACAGCGTCCGCCGTTGCTACCGCAACGGCGTTTGCGGCAGTAGTCTTGGAATTGCAGCTCGGTCATGACCGGCGCATTGGGATTATGTTTGCGCTGGCGGGCAACGTAGTTTTCATAATCTGGGACACCGGCCATCAAGTTTGCTGTCAACTTGATGGTTTTCCACCAAGATGCGAGCTTATGCTTCATGCTGAGCCTCCGGCTGTTTACCGTCGCGGTACACTGCTGGAATTTCTTTAGCAGTTGGCCAGCCGACTTTGCGGGCTTTCATGGCGGTACGGAAACCGTACACGGCGACAATCACGACAACTGCCAGGAACAAAGCGGTCAGACCGGCATTGATTTGGTCGTTGAAGATGATTTGTGACATTTCGCCAATGTCTTTAGCAGGAGCAAGGACTTCGCCTGAAGCCAAGGCATCGCGGTATTTGCCTGCGTGAGCCAAGAAGCTGACGCGCGGGTCGCTGTGGAACAGTTTTTGCAGACCGGCATAGCAGGTTACAAACAATACGCCGAAAGCAGGAACCAAAGTTACCCAAACATAGCGGTCGCGTTTCATTTTCACCAATACAACGGTACACATAATCAACGCTACACCTGCAAGCATTTGGTTGGCGATACCGAACAACGGCCAGAGCGAGTTGATACCACCCAGAGGGTCGGTTACGCCGGTATAGAGGAAGTAACCCCACAATGCCACGGCAAAGAATGTTGCAACCAAGTTGGCAGGGATAGAGTCGGTATTACCGAATGGTTTGTAGAAGATACTGCCCAAGTCTTGAATCATGAAACGGGCAACGCGTGTACCTGCGTCAACCGCGGTCAAGATGAACAAGGCTTCAAACAACAGGGCAAAGTGATACCAGAACGCCATCATGGCTTCGCCCGGAATCAGACGGCTCATGATGTGTGCCATACCGACTGCGAGGGTTGGCGCACCGCCCGCACGGGAAAGGATGGTGTTTTCGCCGACTTCCTTAGCGGTGTGCAACAGGGTTGCAGCATCGACAGGGAATTGCAGCTTGGTGGTAATTACTTCAGCGGCAGTATTGGCGTCTGTGCCGATCAGGGCAGCAGGGCTGTTCATGGCGAAGTACACGCCGGGATCAAGCGATGCAGCAGCGGCAAGCGCCATAATGGCCACGAAACTTTCCATCAACATACCGCCGTAACCGATCATGCGGACGTGGGTTTCGTTTTCCAGCATTTTCGGCGTAGTACCGGAAGAAATCAGCGCGTGGAAGCCTGAAACCGCACCACAAGCGATGGTAATGAAGAGGAATGGGAACAATGCACCTGAGAATACCGGACCGGAACCGTCGATGAAGTGGGTCACGGCAGGCATTTGCAGCGCAGGGCTGACGATGAGGATGCCGATGGCGAGTGCGACAATCGTACCGATTTTCAGGAAGGTAGAGAGATAGTCGCGCGGAGTCAGCAGCAGCCATACCGGCAATACTGATGCCACGAAACCGTAAATCATAATCGCCCAAGTGAGCTGGATGCCGTCAAGGTCAAACCAATGACCGATGGAGCTGTGTGCCACATTGTCGCCGTAAATCACCGCCAGCATCAGCAGGATAAAGCCGACGATGGAAATCTCGCCGATTTTGCCCGGACGGATATAACGGGTGTAAATACCCATAAACAGCGCAATCGGCATAGTTGCTGCGATGGTGAACGTACCCCAAGGGCTGTGAACAAGTGCTTTCACCACAATCAGCGCCAACACCGCCATGATGATGACCATAATCATCAAAATGCCGATGGACGCGATCACGCCGGGTACAGTGCCGAGTTCTTGTTTTACGATATCGCCCAAAGACTTACCGTCGCGGCGCATGGATACGAACAAGACCATCATGTCTTGTACCGCGCCGGCAAACACTACGCCGAAGATAATCCACAGCGTGCCCGGCAGATAACCCATTTGCGCAGCCAGTACGGGACCGACCAACGGACCTGCACCCGCAATTGCGGCAAAGTGGTGTCCGAACAGTACGCCTTTATGTGTGGGAACATAGTCCAAGCCGTCATTGTGGCGTTCTGCCGGAGTCAGACGGTTAGGATCAAGCTGCATCACACGGTTGGCAATGTAAAGACTGTAGAAACGGTAGGCAATGCAGTATACCGAAATGGCGGCCGTAACCATCCAAATCGCACTGACTTGCTCGCCACGGCTGAGAGCTAAAGTAGTAAAGGAGGCCAAGCCTACCAAAACCACAATGCCCCAGATCAAAAATGATTTGAGCGATTTCATTGATTTATCCTTAAAACGTGATGCACCAAGGCTTGCTTTAGCGACAAACTGCCTTAATGCGCTTCAGAAAGACCAGTCATTATAGTCTTCATGATTTCATGAGTGAAATGTCATTTCAACCCAAATTCGACTGAAAACAAAATGATTAGTTCGTCCGTAAGGTTAACACAAACAGACAATATACCCTTCATTTTTTACTTCAAAACCAAATATTCCTTAACATATAGCAAACGAAAGGCCGTCTGAAAACCCAAATATTCAGTTTTCAGACGGCCTGACAAACGGTCAATGCTATAATCCGACATTCCCATTTCTCTATATTGCCATACCATGCAAAACAACGATTCCGAAACCATGCGCCTCTCCAAACGCATGGCGCAATTAGGCTTATGCTCTCGCCGCGAGGCAGACAGCTACATTGAGCAAGGCTGGGTCAAAGTCAACGGCCAAACCGCCGTACTCGGTCAAAAAGTCACCGAACGCGACCGCATCGACCTCAACAAACAAGCCCATGAAAAACAAGCAGCGCGTGTAACCATCCTTCTGAACAAACCCGTCGGCTACGTCAGCGCGCAGGCAGAAAAAGGCTATAAATCCGCCGCAGAACTCATTACCGCCGAAAACCATTGGGAAGGCGACGACAGCCGTATCCCTTTCAGCGAAAAGCACAAATTCGGCTTAGCTCCTGCCGGCCGCTTAGATATCGACTCCGTCGGATTGTTAGTACTCACTCAGGACGGCCGCATTGCCAAACAGCTGATTGGAGAAAACAGCAGTAGCGAAAAAGAATACCTTGTCCGCGTCCGTGGCAAACTGGACGACAAAGGCCTTGCCCTGCTCAACCACGGCTTGAGTTTGGACGGAGAAAAATTGCGCCCCGCCAAAGTCGAATGGCAAAACGAAGACCAGTTGCGCTTTATTTTGCGACAAGGCAAAAAACGCCAAATCCGCCGCATGTGCGAACTGGTCGGCCTGCGCGTCGTCGGTTTGAAACGCATCCGCATGGGCAAAGTCAAACTCGGCAGACTGCCACCGGGCAAATGGCGTTATTTACGCGCTGACGAATCGTTTTAATTGCAGATAACAAAAAGCCCGTCTGAAAACACATTTCAGACGGCCTCATCTTTTACTGATTACTCGATATAAGTAAACTTCGCACGTTTGATATTGCAGAGAATTTCGTACGGAATCATACCGGCAACTTCGGAAACTTCATTGATATTAATCACATCACCCCAAAGCTCAACTTCCGCGCCCAAGCCCTCTTTCGAGGCTTCCAGCTCAACCGTAATCATATCCATAGATACCCTGCCGATAATACGGCTGCGTTTGCCATCCACCGCCACAGGGGAATTAGTGGAAGCGCGACGCGGATAGCCGTCGGCATAGCCGCAGGCAATCAAACCGACACGGGTAGATTTGCTGGTGTAGAACGTTGCGCCGTAACCAATCGGAGAATGCGGCTGCAACACGCGTTCGCCGAAAACGCGGGAAGTCAGACGCATAACAGGTTTCAAACGCTCATCCACGCCGCCGAAAGGCGAAATGCCATACAAGGCCAGACCGGCACGGCCCCAATCGCGGCGCGCTTCAGGCACGTTCAAAATCACGGCGGAATTGGCCAAGCTCTCTTCGCCTTCCAAACCCTCACACGCCAAATCAAACGCTTCAAGCTGCATTTCGGTCATGCCGTTTTCCGGCTCGTCCGCGCAGGCAAAATGGCTGAATTTCACAATGTTTTCAACCGATTCGGATTGTTTTAATGCAGTATAGGCCGCGGCATAGTTATGCGGAAAGAAACCGGCACGGTGCATACCTGAGTCCATTTTCAGCCATACGGTTGTCGGACGTTGCCACTCATGATGCACAAATGCCTCCAGCTGCCATTGGCTGCCGATTGCCGGCCACAAATCATAACGGTCAACATCCGCATACTCCGCAGCCTCAAATACGCCTTCCAACAAAACAATCGGATTTTTAATGCCGTTTTGACGCAATTCCACGCCTTCATCTACCGTTGCCACCGCAAAGCCGTCGGCAATATCCGCCAACGCGTGTGCGCATCTGACCGCACCATGCCCATAAGCATCGGCCTTAATCACAGCCAACAATTTATTGCCGTGCAACTCTTTGAGAAAACGATAATTTTGACGTAAATTATCCAAACGGATTTGCGCATTGAGCGGACGCATAATGTATTCCTCTTATCGGCATTCCGTTTCAGACGGCCTGCCCCATTACTTTGAAGCAAATATTATAGGTCAAAAACTACACAGGATTCCATGAAATACACAAGAATAATCTATTCATAATTTAGACCTCATGCGCACCTTTAGGCATTTATGCTTCTTCTCAGCCTGTTTTAAGGTTATGATTCAATCCAAATGAAAACGACAGACATCAAGGCCATGAAAGAACTCGACAAAACCGACTTAAAAATTCTCAAGCTCCTACAACAAAACGCACGTATCCCCATGACCGAATTGGCTGAAAAAGTCGGCCTATCCACCACGCCGGTAACCGAACGCGTCCGCCGCTTGGAACGCGACAACCTTATCACCGGCTATCACGCCCATCTGAATCCTCATGCTTTAGGCCAAAGCCTCTTGGTCTTTGTCGAGCTGAAACTACGCTCCAAATCCGGCAATATTTTTGAAGACTTCAAACGCGAAGTGCTGAAGATTCCGCAAATCTTGGAATGCCACTTAGTCTCCGGCGAATACGACTACCTTATCAAAGTCCGCCTGCCCAATATGTCCGCCTATCGCGATATGCTCGGCAATATCCTGCTGCAACTGCCGGCTGCGTCCGAAAGCCGCAGCTATGTTGTCATGGAAGAAGTCAAAGAAGAAGTAGTATTAGACATCTAATTCTATTCAACACACAAAGGCCGTCTGAAAGATTACAACATTCAGACGACCTTTATTTTAAATAGGCAAAAAAAAATGCACACATCCGACAGAATGTGTGCCAAGTCTACAAAGGAGAAATAGAGGAGAAACTATTAACTGACTACTCGAACCAGCTAACGAAACGAATTATGCAACAAGATATTCAACCGCGCAAGTATTTTTCTTGTAAAATTTCTTAATTATTCAATTAACAGATTTTAAATGTAATCATGTTTCAATGCAGATAAAAAAATGCGCATACCGTTTCGATATGCGCCAAGTCTACAAAGGAGAAATAGAGGAGAAAAATCAAGCTGCATCAAGCAACTCAACGGCGCGAATTATCCTTGTCTTCTACCCTCCTGTCAACTGTTTCCCCATCTATTTTCAAGTATTTTGCTAAAAAACAACAAAGTCGCTATCCCCCTATTTTTCTTGCTATTTTCGCCCATATATAAAAAGAATTTAGGGCCGTCTGAAACATATATTGCCACTAAAGATAAACGGCCCCATACTCACACATTCATAGTCCATATCAACCCAACCCAAAGACCATGACCACCCCGCTTTCCCTTGCCGTTGTCGGCCATACCAACACAGGCAAAACTTCGCTCTTACGTACGCTTTTGCGCGACAGTACCTTCGGCGAAGTGAAAAACGCGCCATCCACCACGCGCCATGTCGAAGAAGCCCTCATCAATGATGGTGAAGACAGCTTGGTTTACCTCTACGACACACCCGGCCTTGAAGATGCTGGCGGCGTGTTGGACTGGCTGGAAACCCATACATCCGCACGCGATGACGGCATTGAGCGCATCCAGCAATTCCTCAACAGCCATGAAGCGCATCACGAGTTTAACCAAGAGGCCAAAGTGCTGCGCCAAGTCATGCAAAGCGATATGGCCATGTATGTCATCGATGCGCGGGAACCCGTCCTCGACAAATACAAAGATGAGCTGACTATTTTGTCTTGGTGCGCCAAGCCCATCATGCCCGTGTTCAACTTCACCCAAAATCAAGACCTGACCGCTTGGACCAATATGCTCGCCCGCAGAAACCTGCATGTTTACGCCGGTTTCGATACCGTTGCCTTCGACTTTGAAGGCGAAATCCCATTGTGGGACAACCTTGCCACCATGTTACCTAAGCGCGACATCCTCGACCGCCTCATCAATATGCGCCGTCGCGAGTGGCAACGGCTGGATACGGAAGCACGCCGTGAAATTGCCGATTTTCTGCTGGATGCCGCCGCATTTACCCAAGAAATTGCTAAAAACGACGACCCTGCCCCGACTTTGGAAGTCATGCAATCGGAAATCCGCCAACTTGAGCGGCAAATGCAACAACACCTGTTCACACTTTACCGCTTCTATCACGACGAAGTCGGCAGCGACAGCACATGGATGCCCAAAGCCTTCAAACAAGATCCGTTTGACAGCGAATTGCTCAAACATTACGGCATCCGTACCGGTACCGGCGCAACCGCAGGCGCGCTCATCGGCTTAGGTTTGGATATTGCCACACTTGGCGGCTCACTTGGCTTGGGTACGGCCATCGGCGGACTATTGGGTGGTATTTTGCCCAATGCCCAAGACATCACTGACAAAATCAACGGTCGACAAACCCTGCATACCGATCCGGAAACCCTTACCCTACTCGCCGCACGCGCACTGGATTTGTTGCACGTTTTGCAAACGCGCGGCCACGCGGCTCAATCACATATCGAGCTAAAAGAACGCAAAGCGCCATGGAATACGGCCAAATTGCCAAGCGAACTCAACAAAGCACGCAGCAACCGCAAATGGTCTTCGCTCAATACACACCAGCCCGAAGCCAGCCGTAACGAACGCGCAGCCTATGTCGCCACTTTAAGCGAGAAATTAAAAGCTTAGAATTGCCGCATAACAAAAAGGCCGTCTGAAACCCAAATGTTTCAGACGGCCTTTTAAGCTTAGCAGGCAAATATTTATTCAGAAGCTTTGGTTTCGCGTTTCAAACCGCCGCCAAGTGCTTTATACAAGTCGGCAAGGTTTTCCAAACGGGTCAGCTGATTAGCCAAAAGAGCAGTTTCTGCGCCGTAACTGCTGCGCTCGGCATCCAGCAAATCCAATGCACTGGATACGCCATGTTTGTAGCGCAGGCTGATGAGGCGCAGGCTGTCGTTGTAGGCACGGCTTTGTTTGCTCAAAGCGGCATAGCTTTTATCCAGCTGTTCGCGTGCAACCAACGCATTGGAAACGTCTTTGAATGCGGATTGAACAGCGGCTTCATAAGCAACGATTTGTGCCTGTTGGCGCAGTTTGGCTACGTCAAGATTGGCTTTGTTTGTGCCCCAATCAAAGATAGGCAGAGTGATGGATGGTGCAAAAGCCCAAATACCCGTGCCGCTCTTAAACAGGCCGCTCAACTCGCCGGAAGCGGTACCGACAGAACCGGTCAGGCTGATGCGCGGGAAAAACGCCGCACGTGCCGCACCGATATTGGCATTGGCTTGTTTGAGCGCGTGTTCGGCCGCACGGATATCCGGACGGTTGAGCAACAGGTCCGAACTCAAACCGGCAGGCAGTTTGGTCATTTTGAACTGTTTGTTCAAAGGCAAACCGGCAGGCAAGTCTTCAGGCAAAGGTTGATTAATCAACATAGCCAAGGAATTTCGCGCTTGCTCGCGGTTTTTTACCGCAGATGCGTAATCGGCTTTGGCCGATTCAATCAGCGCTTCCTGTTGGTGCAAATCAACGGCGGAAATCACGCCGGCCTTATGGCGTAATTGCGAGAGCTTGTAAGTCGCTTCACGGGTTTGTAATACGCGTTGTGCCAATGCCATGGTTTCTTCCGCGTAGCGTTCGTTAAAGTAGGCTTTGGCAACGGTAGAAATCAGGGTCAGATGGGCGGCATCGCGGTTTGCGGCCACATTAAAATAACCTTGCAACGCGGCTTCGCTGGTGCTGCGGACACGGCCGAAGAGGTCAAGCTCATAAGAGGCTGCGCCCAAACCCACGCTGTATTGGCTGCTAACGCTGCCGCCACTCAAACTGCCTTGACGCGAACCTGTACCGCTGGCATTGACGGTTGGCAACAAATTATTACGCGCAATCATGTATTGCTTGCGGTAGATTTCCGCATTCAGCGCGGCTGTACGCAAATCGGTATTGCGTTCCAATGCGATGTCGATCAGGCGGTGAAGGCGAGGATCGGCAAAGTAATCTTGCCAACCCAATTCGGCTGCACGGATACCGTCGTCAACAGTGTCGTATTTAAACGTATCGGCCACGGCAACTTGAGGCTGCTCATATTTCGGCATCATGGTACAGGCCGACAAAGCCACGGCGGCGGCAACGGCGGTCAGTACAGGTTTGAATGTAATCTTCTTCATTTTAGAATCCTTTAGCATTTTGAGGCCGTCTGAAAATTTTTCAGACGGCCTTTGCTTTAGTGCTTGTCTGAATCGTGTTTACCGTCTTCAATCATGCCGGCTTCAGCGGCGTGTTTGGCGGCCATCTCATGCTCGTGTGCGGTTTCTTTAAAGAATTTGCGCACAACCACATAGAACAAAGGCACAAGGAACACAGACAGAATCGTACCGATCAACATACCCCAGACCACGGTCGTACCAATCGCACGTTGGCTGGCGGAGCTGGCACCGCTGGCAACATAAAGCGGTACCACGCCCAAGATGAAGGCAAACGAAGTCATGATAATCGGACGGAAACGCAAGTGTGCGGCGGCAAGCGCAGCTTCAAGCGCGCTCTTGCCTTGCGCTTGCAGGTCTTTGGCAAACTCGATAATCAAAATCGCGTTTTTCGCACTCAAACCCATCACCGTAACAAAACCGACTTGGAAGTAGATATCGTTGGCGTATGCCGGAATACTGCCCAGCAGTGCCTCAAACATGTTACGGCCGGTCACGCCCAATGCCGCGCCAATCAAGCCCAACGGAATCACAAGGATAACCGCCAACGGGATAGACCAGCTTTCGTACAAAGCAGCCAATACTAAGAATACAGCGGCAGCGGCCAATGCGTACAACACGACAGTTTGTGAGCTGCCTTTAGCCTCTTCACGAGACTGACCGCCCCATTCCAGACTGTAACCGCCGCCCATTTCATCAACCATTTGCTGCACCGCAGCCATGGCTTGACCGGAAGATACGCCATTAACAGGAGAGCCGGAAAGCTCCATTGCCGGATAACCATTGAAGCGGACGCTTTGTTCCATACCGTTTTCCCAAGAAACAGTAGCAATGGTAGAAAGCGGTACGGCAACGCCGGATTTGTTCGGTACAGTCAGGTTCAGAATATCGGCAGGCTGCATACGGGCACTCGCATCAGCTTGTACCATTACGCGTTGCAGACGGCCTTGATTCGGGAAGTCGTTTACATAAGACGAACCCAAAGAAGAAGCCAAAGCAGTACGGATGTCAGAGAACGAAATACCTTGTGCGGCTGCTGCGGCACGGTTGATGTCGATTTTCAACTGCGGCGCATCTTCCAAACCGCTCGCACGAACGGTACTTGGGTTAAACAAACCGCTTTTGCGCATTTTGTCAATCAACTCATTGCGCTTGGCCAATAATGCGGCATGGCCGCTGTTGTTACGGTCTTGCAGGTAAATCGTCAAGCCGGAGCCTGTACCCAATTCCATAATGGCAGGAGGCACAATCGCCAAACCGAAACCGTCTTTCAGCGTAGCCATCATCATGCCGGTCAACTTACCGGAAATAGAAGTCGCATCGCTGCCCGGAGCAGTACGTTCGCTCCAGTCTTTCAGAATGACAAAGCCCAAAGCCATGTTTTGGCCGGAACCGCTAAAACTAAAGCCGGAAACGGTAACAATGTTCTCGATCTCAGGTACAGATTTCGCCAGTTGAGTGATTTGAGCCAAAGTTGCATCGGTACGCTCTTTGGTCGCGCCGGCAGGCAGCTGTACGCTCAACATCAAGTTACCTTGGTCTTCAGTCGGCAAGAAGGAAGTCGGCAGACGCATAAACAGGAATACGCCCACAACAGTCAAACCGATATAGACAACCATCATGCGCAAAGTCTTGCGCAAGACTTTGGCTACCCAGCCTTCGTAGCCGTGTGTCCAGTTGTCGAATTTCTTGTTAAACCAACCGAAGAAACCTTTTTTCTCTTCGTGATGACCATTCTGAATCGGCTTGAGCATGGTGGCACACAATGCCGGAGTCAGCGTCAAAGCAAGGAATGCGGAGAAGCCGATCGATGCCACCATGGTCAGGGCAAACTGTTTGTAAATGTTACCGGTTGCACCGCTAAACATTGCCAGCGGCACAAATACGGACATCAACACGGCAGTAATACCGATCACCGCGCCGGAAATCTGACTCATCGCTTTTTTGGTTGCAGCCTTAGGCGGCAGACCTTCGCTCGCCATAATACGCTCAACGTTTTCAACGACCACAATCGCATCATCGACCACAATACCAATTACCAATACCATCGCAAACATGGTCAATACGTTAATCGACATACCCATATATGAGATAAAGGCAAAACCGCCCAACAGGGAAATCGGCACGATAATAGTCGGAATCAGCGTATAGCGGATATTTTGCAGGAAGAGATACATCACCAAGAATACCAATACGATGGCTTCCAAAAGCGTATGGATCACTTTCTCAATCGAAATTTCCACAAATTTGGAAGTATCGTAAGGAACTTTCCAGCTCATGCCGTCTGGAAAATACTTCTGCAAAACTGCCATTTTTTCTTTCACGGCAGTCGCCGTTGCCAAAGCGTTACCGCTGTTGGACAGCATCACTGCCATACCGGTGGTATTCACGCCGTTCAAACGTGTGGAAGTAGAATAGTCCTGCATACCCAAGCTGACTTTGGCAACGTCTTTCAGATAGACATTAGAACCATCGGTATTGGATACCAAAATGATGTTGCCAAACTCTTCAGCCGTTCTTAATTGCCCTTCCGCAGTAACGGTCGCCGAAATGGTCTGACCTGCAGCCGCCGGCAAAGAACCGATAGAGCCTGCAGAAATTTGGATATTTTGAGTAGCCAGTGCGTTGGTTACCGTTGCAAAAGACAGGTTGTAGTTTTGCAGTTTTTTCGGGTCAACCCAAATACGCATGGCGCGTTGCGCACCAAACAATTGTACCTGCCCTACCCCGTCGATACGCTGCAGTTCAGGAATGATATTGCGCTGGGCGTAATCGTTCATTTCCTCAATGGATTGCTTTTCAGAAGAAAGCATGACCACTTGCAAGAAGTTGGAACGCGCTTTAGATACGGTTACACCATATTGCTGTACGGTAGACGGCAATGTGGACAACACTTCCGACAATTTGTTCTGCACGTCCACCTGCGCCAAATCTTCATTGGTTTCCGGTGTAAACGTCAGACTGACGCTGCCGCTGCCGCTGGAATTGGCAGAAGTCGTCATATAGTCCAAACCTTCCACACCGTACATATTACGTTCGATAACGGCCAGTACACTGTCTTCCATTACCTGAGCAGAAGCGCCCGGATAAGTAGCGCGCAAAGTAATGGTCGGTGCTGCAACGGACGGATATTGGGAAATTGGCAGTTTTTGAATGCCGAAAATACCCGCTGCGATGATAAAAATCGCAATAACCCATGCAAAGATGGGGCGGTCAATAAAAAACTTAGACATTCACGCGTTCCTTATTTGGCTTCAGATGCAGCTTTAGCTTCAGGCTTGGCCTCGGATGCAGCCTGGCCGTCTGAAACTGCCGGGGTTGCCGCTGCGGCGTTTGCAGGCGGCGTCCATTCTTTCGGCGTTACCTTTTTAGCACCTGACATAGCGGCAATGCTGGTACCTTCGACAACCACTTTGTCGCCGTCTTTCAGGCCGTCTGTAATCACCCAATTAGTACCTTGCTGTTGGGCTACGGTCACGACACGCGCTTCCATTTCGCTCTTGTCATTCACCACCATCACAGTATCTTTTGTACCGCGGGTAACTGCTTGTTGCGGCACTACAAATGCATTATCAACAGCCACTTGCTCCATCAATACGCGTACATACAAGCCCGGCATCAAGATATTTCTGTCATTAGGAATGGCAGCGCGCAAGGTAATTTGACCGGTCGTTTCGTTAACAGTCGGATCTGCAAACAGCAGACGGCCTTTTTCAGGGTAAACCGTACCGTCGTCAAATTTGATGTCCACTGCAATCGCGCCGTTTGCCGCCAACAATTTGCCTTCAGCAACCTGTTGACGCAGTTTCATAACCTCACTGGCAGATTGGGTAACGTTGACATACATCGGATTGGTTTGTTGGATGGTGGCCAAAACGGTGGTATCGCCGGCATTCAACAGCGTACCTTCAGAAACTTTAGATTGACCGATAAAGCCGGAAATCGGCGCAGTAATGCGGGAGCGGTTCAGGCTGATACCGGCAGATTTGATAGCTGCTTGTGCAGATTTGACGCCTGCCTCGGCTGAGCGCTTGGCGGTTACGGCTGCATCATATTCCTGTTGGCTGATGGCATCGGCGGCAACCAGCGGTTTGTAGCGGGCCAAGTCGGCATTCGCTTTGGCCAAAGTCGCTTGCGCACTCGCCAACTGGGCGCGTGCGCTTTCTAAGTTTGCTTCATAAGTCGAGCTGTCGATTTGGTATAAAGGCTGACCGGCTTGCACATAGCTGCCCTCTTGGAATAGGCGTTTTTGCAAAATACCGCCGACTTGGGCGCGAACTTCAGCAGTACGCAATGATTCCAGACGGCCCGGCAACTCGGTTGTCAATGCAACGGTTTCCGGATGCACGGTAACCACGCGGACTTCAGGGGCAGGTTGATTTTGCTGTTGCTGACTGCCTTGCGCCTGTTGGCCGGCTGCCTTCTCATCGCCTTTGCCGCAAGCAGAAAGCGCCAATGCAGTAGCCGCCGCAATCGATACGACACGCATCATTTTAGAAGCATAAAGAGCCATAATTTTCCTATCTCTATGATAAATAAGGGTTTGACTAATTAAAAATTGATTACTTTAATTTCATATTTCATAAGCAGAAATTGCCTGCTTTTGTGAAAAACAGGCTGATTATATAGTGTTGAGAAACACTATATAATATTAAATTGAATTATACATACATTCTTGCATGTTCAGAAGTAATTTTTTATAATCCGAACCATAAATTTACATTTCCTACAAAACAACTATGAGAAGAACCAAAACCGAAGCCTTAAAAACCAAAGAATATCTCATGCTTGCCACATTGGATACGTTTTATCAGAAAGGCATTGCCCGCACCTCGCTTAACGAAATTGCCCAAGCCGCAGGCGTAACGCGCGGCGCGCTGTATTGGCATTTCAAAAACAAAGAAGATTTGTTTGACGCCTTGTTCCAACGGATTTGCGACGACATCGAAAGCTGCATAAAAGAAGACTCGAACAACAATAACGAACAGGCTTGGTCAAGCTTCCGACTGACCCTGACCCGTTTTTTCGAGCGCCTGCAACACAACGAGCTTCACTATAAATTCCACAGCATTTTGTTTTTAAAATGCGAACACACCGAGCAAAACGAGGCGGTCATTGCCATCGCTAAAAAACACCAATCACTATGGCGTGAAAAAATCGTTGCTGTCCTGACTGATGCGGTACAACAAAAAGCGTTGGCGGATAATTTGGATATCGATATGGCAGTCATCTTCATCAAGTCTTCATTAGACGGCTTTATTTGGCGCTGGCTTTCTTCAGGTCAAGGCTTCGATTTAGCTCAAACTGCCCCACGCATGATTGAAATCATCATTGATACATTGGAAAACCATCCGCAATTAAGAAAACAATCATAAACATCAAAAATAAAAGGCCGTCTGAAACATTAAAAGTTTCAGACGGCCTTTTGGTTCAAACCTGCTTAACGTGTTACCGGTTTGTAACGGATACGTTTCGGTTTCGCGCCCTCTTCGCCCAAACGGCGTTTCTTGTCGGCTTCGTATTCCTGATAGTTACCGTCGAAGAACACCCATTTAGAGTCGCCTTCACAAGCCAAGATATGCGTAGCGATACGGTCGAGGAACCAGCGGTCGTGCGAAATCACCATCACGCTGCCGGCAAATTCCAACAATGCGTCTTCCAGCGCGCGCAGGGTTTCTACGTCGAGGTCGTTGGACGGTTCGTCCAGCAGTAAGACATTACCGCCGCTCAACAAAGTTTTTGCCAAGTGCAGACGGCCGCGTTCGCCGCCGGAAAGTTGCCCCGCAATTTTGCTTTGGTCGCTGCCTTTGAAGTTAAAGCGTCCCAAATATTGGCGGGCTGGAATTTCAAACTGACCAACCTGCAAAATATCGCGGCCTTCGGCGATGTTGTCGAACACGGTTTTGTCGTTTTGCAAACCTTCGCGGCTTTGGTCGATCAAGCTCATTTTCACGGTTTGACCGATTTTCACTTCGCCGGAATCAGGCTGCTCTTTGCCTGAAATCATTTTAAACAGCGTAGATTTACCCGCGCCGTTCGGACCGATGATGCCGACAATCGCGCCCGCAGGTACTTTAAAGCTCAAATCGTCAATCAGCACTTTATCGCCGAACGATTTGGAAACGTTCACAAATTCAATGACTTCGTTACCCAAACGTTCGGCAACAGGGATAAAGATTTCCTGAGTTTCGTTGCGTTTTTGGTATTCGTAGTTGCTCATTTCTTCAAAACGCGCCAGACGCGCTTTGGACTTGGCTTGGCGGCCTTTGGCATTTTGGCGTACCCATTCCAATTCCTGCTTCATCGCTTTCACGCGCGCAGCTTCGGATTTCGCCTCGTTTTCCAAACGTTTTTCTTTCTGCTCCAGCCAAGACGAGTAATTGCCTTTCCACGGAATACCGTGTCCGCGGTCGAGTTCCAAAATCCATTCGGCGGCGTTATCGAGGAAGTAGCGGTCGTGCGTTACCGCAACCACTGTACCTGGGAAGCGGACCAAAAATTGCTCCAGCCATTCGACAGATTCCGCGTCCAAGTGGTTGGTCGGCTCATCCAGCAAAAGCATATCGGGCTTGCTCAACAAAAGTTTGCACAAAGCAACGCGACGTTTTTCACCGCCGGACAAATTGCCGATTTGGGCATCCCAATCAGGCAGGCGCAGCGCGTCAGCAGCAATTTCCAATTCATGCTCTGCACCGCCGCCGGTAGATGAACCCGCCGCAATAATCGCTTCCAAACGGCCTTGTTCTTCCGCCAACGCGTCAAAATCCGCATCAGGATTGGCATACTCGGCATATACTTCTTCCAAACGTTTTTGTGCGGCAGCCACTTCGCCCAAACCGCTTTCCACTTCCTCGCGTACGGTTTTTTCAGGATCAAGCTCAGGCTCTTGCGGCAAATAGCCGATTTTAATGCCGCCCATCGGCACGGCTTCGCCCTCAAATTCTTTATCCACGCCCGCCATAATCCGCAGTACAGTAGATTTACCCGCACCGTTCAAACCGAGCAAACCGATTTTTGCACCGGGGAAAAATGAAAGGGAAATGTCTTTAATAATGGTTTTTTGCGGCGGCACAACCTTGCTCACGCGCAGCATAGAATAGACGTATTGTTGGGACATAGTTTTCTCGTTTCCGTCAAACAAATTTCAGACGGCCCATTTTAACCTATTGCCCCAATACTTGCTTGTTCAAATGCCGTCTGAAAATAGAAATAAGCATCAAAATATACACCGAGCCGAACCGATACCCTCATTGCCCGACGGTATCAATGCCAAACCGCAAAAAATTTGATTTAAGCCAGTTTATCCTTGAACTGGCATTGCCAATATCCGGCGCGCTTCATAAAATGCACCTATATCCTTGAAAGTACGCACACAAACAATAACGACAGAGAACACCACACCAAGGAACCTTTCAGATTTCTCAATAAAAATACTTTTTAAAAAAAGGATTTACCTCATGTCGGAAAATACGCAAAAAACAGCAAAACAAGGTTTGCCGTCACTGGCAAAAAGTACGATTTGGATGCTGAGCTTCGGCTATCTCGGCGTTCAGACGGCCTTTACCCTGCAAAGCTCACAAATGAGCCGAATTTTTCAAACTTTAGGCGCTGACCCGCACAATTTGGGCTGGTTTTTCATTCTGCCCCCATTGGCCGGTATGTTGGTTCAGCCGATTGTGGGCTACTACTCAGACCGCACCTGGATGCCGCGCTTGGGCGGCCGCCGTCTGCCCTATCTGCTTTACGGTACGCTGATTGCGGTTATCGTGATGATTCTGATGCCCAATTCGGGCAGCTTCGGTTTCGGCTACGCTTCTTTGGCGGCTTTGTCGTTTGGCGCGCTGATGATTGCGCTGTTGGACGTGTCGTCGAATATGGCGATGCAGCCGTTTAAGATGATGGTCGGCGACATGGTCAACGAGGAGCAGAAAAGCTACGCCTACGGGATTCAAAGTTTCTTAGCGAATACGGGCGCGGTTGTGGCGGCGATTCTGCCGTTTGTGTTCGCGTATATCGGTTTGGCGAACACGGCCGAAAAAGGCGTTGTGCCGCAAACCGTGGTCGTAGCATTCTATGTGGGTGCAGCCTTACTGATTATTACCAGTGCGTTCACCATCTTCAAAGTCAAAGAATACGATCCGGAAACCTACGCCCGCTATCACGGCATCGACGTCGCTGCGAATCAAGAAAAAGCCAACTGGTTCGAACTTTTAAAAACCGCGCCTAAAGCGTTTTGGACGGTGACTTTGGTGCAATTCTTCTGCTGGTTCGCCTTCCAATATATGTGGACTTACTCAGCAGGCGCGATTGCAGAAAACGTTTGGCAGACAACCGATGCTTCTTCCGTAGGCTATCAGGAAGCGGGCAACTGGTACGGCGTTTTAGCTGCGGTGCAATCCATTGCTGCCGTTATCTGCTCGTTTATTCTGGCAAAAGTACCGAATAAATACCATAAAGCCGGTTATTTCGGTTGCTTGGCTTTGGGTGCACTCGGTTTCTTCTCCGTTTTCTTCATCAGCAATCAATACGCACTGGTGTTGTCTTATACCTTAATCGGTATTGCGTGGGCCGGTATCATTACCTATCCTTTGACGATTGTGACCAATGCCCTCTCAGGCAAACACATGGGTACTTATTTGGGTCTGTTTAACGGCTCTATCTGTATGCCTCAAATCGTCGCCTCCCTGCTGAGCTTTATCCTCTTCCCTATGCTGGGCAGCCATCAAGCAACCATGTTCTTGGTTGCAGGCGCAGTCTTGCTGCTTGGAGCCTTCTCAGTATGTCTGATTAAAGAGACCCACGGCGAATAATCCATCAATACCATCGGCAAAGGCCGTCTGAAACCTTTGCCGAACTTACAATTTTAATAACAGGAGCTTCATAAATGTATACAAGAATCATGGAAATCAGCCCTTGGACGCTGCGTTCGGCAAAACTGGAAAAAGAACACAAACGGCTGCAAGAGAGCCTGACCAGCTTGGGCAACGGCTATATGGGTATGCGCGGCAGCTTTGAAGAAACCTACTCCGCCGACAGCCACTTGGGCACCTACATCGCCGGCGTGTGGTTCCCCGACAAAACCCGCGTCGGCTGGTGGAAAAACGGCTATCCCAAATATTTCGGCAAAGCCATCAACGCGCTCAATTTCAGTAAAGTAAAAATCTTTGTCGACGATCAGGAAGTGGACTTGGCGAAAAACGACGTTACCGACTTCTCCGTCGAACTCGATATGCAGCACGGCGTGTTGCGCCGTTCGTTCACCGTATTCGGCGTGCGTTTCGATGTGTGCAAATTCCTGTCCGTCGCGCAAAAAGAGCTGGCGGTCATCCGCTGGGAAGCCGTATCCGTTGACGGCAAAACCCACCAAGTCCGCATCGATTCCATCATCGATGCCGACGTGAAAAACGAAGACTCTAACTACGAAGAAAAATTCTGGCAGGTATTAGACAAAGGCGTTTCAGACGACCGCTCCTACATTGCCACCCAAACCGTCGTTAATCCTTTCGGCGTGGAACAATTCATCGTCAACGCCGAGCAAACCTTCGTCGGCAGCTTCAAAGCCCTCGGCGGCAGCCAAACCGACTGGCAGGTCTCCAATTCTTTCGAAGCCGAAGTCGACGGCACGCCCGAAACTTTTGAAAAACGCGTGATTGTTACCACCAGCCGCGATTATCAAGGCTTGGAAGCAGTGAAAGCCGCAGGCCGCGCCTTGTCGGAAAAAATCGCAGGCGTTGCGTTTGAAACCTTGCTGGACGCGCACAAAGCGGGCTGGCTGCACCGTTGGGAAATTGCCGACGTGGTCATCGAAGGCAGCGACGAAGCGCAGCAGGGCATCCGCTTCAACCTGTTCCAACTGTTCTCCACCTACTACGGCGAAGACGCGCGCCTGAACATCGGCCCCAAAGGCTTTACCGGCGAAAAATACGGCGGCGCAACCTATTGGGACACCGAAGCCTACGCCGTGCCGCTTTACCTCGCACTGGCGGAACCCGAAGTTACCCGCAACCTGCTGCAATACCGCCGCAACCAACTGCCGCAGGCGCAGCACAACGCGCGCGAACAGGGCTTGGCGGGCGCACTCTATCCGATGGTGACGTTTACGGGCATCGAGTGCCACAACGAATGGGAAATCACCTTCGAGGAAATCCACCGCAACGGCGCGATTCCTTACGCCATCTACAACTACACCAACTACACCGGCGACGAAAGCTATCTTGCCAAAGAAGGCTTGGAAGTCTTGGTCGAAGTGTCCCGCTTCTGGGCGGACCGCGTCCACTTCTCCAAACGCAACGGCAAATACATGATTCACGGCGTAACCGGCCCGAACGAATACGAAAACAACATCAACAACAACTGGTACACCAACACCCTCGCCGCATGGGTATTGGACTACACCCGCGAAGCCCTGGCGAAATACCCGCGTCCGGATTTGAACGTGAGTGCCGCCGAGCTGGAAAAATGGGCAGACATCAGCGCGAATATGTACCGTCCGCATGACGAAGAACTCGGCATATTCGTGCAGCACGACGGCTTCCTCGACAAAGACATCCGCCCCGTGTCCGCGCTTTCGCCCGACGATTTGCCGCTCAACCAGAAATGGTCGTGGGACAAAATCCTGCGTTCGCCCTTCATCAAACAGGCGGACGTATTGCAAGGCATCTACTTCTTCGGCGACCGTTTCAATATCGACGAAAAACGCCGCAACTTCGACTTCTACGAACCGATGACCGTGCACGAAAGCTCGCTGTCGCCTTGTATCCACGCCATCCTTGCCGCCGAACTAGGCAAAGAAGAAAAAGCTGTGGAAATGTACCAGCGCACCGCCCGCCTGGACTTGGACAACTACAACAACGACACCGAAGACGGCCTGCACATCACCTCCATGACCGGCTCGTGGCTCGCCATCGTCCAAGGTTTCGCCCAAATGAAAACTTGGGGCGGCAAACTCAGCTTCGCACCGCTCCTACCGAGCGCATGGACAGGCTACGCCTTCCACATCAACTACCGTGGCCGTCTGATTAAAGTCGCCGTCGGCAAAGAAAACGTCGTCTTCACCCTGCTCAAAGGCGAACCGCTCGATTTGCAGGTGTACGGCAAAGACATCACGCTCAACGGCAGCCACACTGTCACGTTGGAAAAATAAGGAGGGCGCAAAATGACTTTTACCGCAGTGCTCTTTGACCTCGACGGCGTCATTACCGACACCGCCGAATACCACTACCGCGCATGGAAAAAGCTCGCCGAAGAACTGGACATCAGCATCGATCGCAAATTTAACGAGCAGCTCAAAGGCGTGTCGCGCGACGATTCGCTCAAACGCATCCTCGCGCACGGCGGCAAAACCGTCAGCGAAGCCGAGTTCGCCGAACTGACCCGCCGTAAAAACGACAACTACGTCGAGATGATTCAGGCAGTCAAACCCGAAGATGTGTACCCCGGCATTTTGCCGCTGCTGGAAGCATTGAAGGCAAACGGCAAAAAAATCGCCCTTGCGTCCGCCAGCAAAAACGGCCCGTTCCTGCTCGAACGCATGGGGCTGACCCACTTCTTCGACGCCGTCGCCGACCCTGCCGCCGTCGCGCATTCCAAACCCGCCCCCGACATCTTCCTCGCCGCCGCCGAGGGCGTGGGCGCGGATATCCGCCAATGCATCGGCATCGAAGACGCCGCAGCAGGAGTAGCCGCCATCAAAGCCTCCGGCGCCTTGCCTATCGGAGTGGGCAAAGCCGAAGACTTAGGCAGCGACATCGCGCTGGTGTCCGGCACCGCCGAGCTGACCTACGCCTACCTGCAAAACGTGTGGGCACAGTCGGGCAGGTAAAATACTAAGGAAGTAAAAAGGCCGTCTGAAAACTGGATTTCAGACGGCCTTTATTCTAAAAGTTTCCAGACGACGTTTGAGGTCTTCTGAAAGTTTGAAACAGTGGTGAGAACGACAGACAACGCGTGCGTGCGTACCGCACACACCCTACACCTCGGTTTTAAAGTTTGTGCCATTCGCAGGTGGGGTGTGTAGTTGGCAGGGATGTAGGCTACGGCTTGCTTATCCTTTCCCCTGCTTGTTACATCGGTTGCTAACGCACCTCCAAAACCATTTTACTTGTAACCCATATCCACAAATAAAATATTTTATGTTTACCCGTAAGTCTGATTTCATATAGAACGCAAATCTTTGCATCTCCAAGTCTAAATAGTCACCCATTTTATCCAAACATGAAGATATTTTGTTGCGCAAATCCATGTCATCAAAATCAATAGGCGAATCATCACCACGATAATTATAAAAATCTAACAAATACTCCCTTAACCTACTGGATATATCAGTGATTTTTTCTAATGCTGGCCTGAAAAAATATGGGAATAATTTAAATACATAAAGTCCAAATTTATCGTTCAAAAATAATAATTCCATAAATTTATTGTGTAAATTTATCTGATTTTCTTGCCTAATACTTTCATTATCAAAATGAAACTTATCTATATTCATTAAATCAATACGGCACTCAAGTATGAGATTTTGTATTTCTTGTAATTTTTCAATTGTTTCTGAGTAAATTCTTTCTTTTCTTTCCCACCATTTCTGTTTAAAAAAATTTTGGAGAGTTAAAAATGCAACAATGAAAGACACTAAAATAGTTATAACATGCCCAATTTCCATACTTATCCCCTAATAATCAAAAATAAATAAGCTATTCTGAGCCAAACAACAAATTCTCTTTAATCCCCCGAATCCTATCCCTCAACACAGCCGCCTCTTCAAACTACAAATCCCTAGCTGCCTGCTGCATGGCTTTTTCCAGTTTGGCGATTTCTTTAATCGCGTCTTCTTCGTTGTGAATCTAGCCGACTTTAACCTTGTTTTTACCTTTCAGACGGCCTTTAATATTTCCAATTAGCCCAATGTTACCATCTCAATCTGCTCCATACTCCTACCTAAGAAGCGTTCGCCAATGGTGCGGAAACGCAGTGGGATGTCGCTAACGTAGAAGCGGTAATCCGGATTGTCGTTTTCTGTATTCAGTAAACCTGCTTGCGCCAAGGCTTTGGCGGTGGCTTCAGCGGTGGTGATGGCGGAATCGACCAAGGTAACGTTTTGTGCTTCGCGGCCGATAAGCGGTTTGAGCAGTGGGAAGTGGGTACAGCCCAACACCAGCGTGTCGATGTCGTCGGCCAAGAGCGGCTTCAGGTATTCGCGTACGGTCAGGCGGGTGACTTCGTGATCGAGCCAGCCCTCTTCTACCAATGGCACAAGCAGGGGCGCGGCTTGTGTGCGCACCAGCGTGTCGTTGTTTTTCGAATGGATAGCGCGCGCGTAGGCATTGCTGTTGACAGTGGTATTGGTCGCGATAATGCCGATTCGGTTGTTTTTGGTGGTTTGCAAAGCGGCTTCCGCACCGGCGGAGATCACGTCCAATACGGGCATATTGCCTGCTTTTTGGCGGATTTTTTGTCCGGCAACGGCGGCGATGGTATTGCACGCGATAACCAGTGCTTTGACATCGTTTTCCAGCAGGAAATCGACAATCTGCATGGCGAAGGTTTCTATAGTGGCGCGGGATTTGGTGCCGTAGGGAACGCGTGCGGTATCGCCGAAATAGATGATGTTTTCCATCGGCAGGCGTTCCATCAGGGCGCGGACGTTGGTCAAGCCGCCGACGCCGGAATCGAATACGCCGATGGGGCGTTGTTTGCTGGTACTCATGGTTAATTTCTTCAATATAGTGTTGAGGCCGTCTGAAACCGTTTTTCAGACGGCCTGAAGGTTAAACATATTCTTTCTTATCGTTTTCCATCCAAGCCTGATGCGAGCAAACCCACAACAGTACGATACCGCACACGGTCGAGCTCAACATCATACCGGCCATTACCAAGGCAGAACCATTATGCAGCCAAGTCGTGGCCATGCCGACCGATGCGCCGATGAGGGATTGGAACACGCCCAAAACGGCATTTGCGCTGCCGCCCTCTTCGCTGAAATAGCCCATAAAGCAGGCTTGAGTGTTCGCGCCGACCAAGCCTTGCGTACCGACTGAAAACATCACACACAGCACCAAAGCCCACAAAGGCGGCAAAGACAGCGACAACACCAAAACCGTCATCAGCAGATTGGCAGCAAATTGGATGATAATGCCCCATTTGAGGATGTTTTGCGGATGCGTACCGGTTTTCAAACGCCATGCGGTAACGCGGTTAAACGACATCATGGTAATGATATTGAGCGCAAATATCCAAGCATATTGGTTTGGCGAAGCATGATACAGTTGTTGGTACACAAACGACGATTCGGTCAAAAAGGCAAACATCGAACCAAAACTAAAAGCTTGGAAAAATAGATAGCCCATCGCGGCGCGTGTTCTCAAAACGCGTTTAAACCTACCGGCCACCACGCCGAACACGTCCATGCTGATTTTGCCTTTTTGGTGCGGCTTGGGCAGGAAATACCACATCAATCCCCAAAGCAGCAGCGAATAGCAGGCCAGAAAACCGAAAATCATGCGCCAGCCGCCCAAATTCTGCAAGCCCGCACCAATCATCGGCGCCATCAGCGGCACAATCATCAAAATAATGCCGATTAAAGCAAACATCTGCGCGGCTTTGCGTCCGGAATAATAATCGCGCACCATAGCGCCGGAAATCACCACAGTCATCCCTGCGCCAAACGCCTGCACGGCACGCAAGTTCAGCAGCTGCTCGACATTATTCACCATCGTCAAACCGACAACGGCGGCAAAGTAAATGCTCAAGCCCACCAAGGCGACAGGTTTGCGGCCTTTAATATCCGAAATCGAACCGCCGACCACCTGGCCAAACGCCACGCCAAACATAAAAAAGCTCAGGCTTTGCTCAATACGGTGGATGTCCGAACCCAGCGACTTCGCCATTTCGGGAATCGCAGGCAGATAAGCATCGACAGAAAACGGCATCAGCGCGACCAACATCGCCATCAGCACGGCCATGGTTTTTTCGCCCAAAGGGGCTTGTTGTGCAGTCATTCCGACTTTCGCTTTCGTAACAAATATTCAAAAACAAAGAAAACAACCGCCTTGTCAGACGGTTGCGGATTGGATGGAATTATAGCAGATTTCAACCCCGTCCAATCACTGCACAAAAACCTTTGCAAAACTTAAGGCCGTCTGAAACTTTGCTTGGTTGAATCCCCCCCGCCGCAAACGTTAAAATGCTTGTTTTTTAAGACAACAAATTGTTTCACATCACGGATTCTAAGGAATAATCATGACTACATTTCAAATTGCGCGTGCCGACGGGAAAACGCTCGAAATCCAAGGCAAAATGGCCAACCGCCACGGCTTGATCGCCGGGGCGACCGGTACGGGTAAAACCGTTACCCTGCGCCGCATGGCGGAAGCCTTCAGCAGCGAAGGCGTCCCTGTATTCTTGGTCGATGTCAAAGGCGATTTGTCGGGCATCGCGCAAGCCGGTGCCAACAGCGGCAAAGTGGGCGAACGCATCGCCGAGTTTGATTTGGGCGAGCAATGGCTGCAAAGTTTCCCCGTGCGCTTTTGGGATGTTTACGGCGAAACCGGTATTCCCGTACGCGTAACCGTTTCAGAAATGGGTCCTATGCTTTTGGCGCGCCTGATGAACCTGAACGACACGCAGGAAGGTCTGTTGAACCTCGTGTTCAAAGTTGCTGACGACAGAGGCTGGCACATTCTGGACTTGAAAGACCTGCGCAGCATGCTGAAACACGTTTCCGACCATGCTTCGGAATACCGCACGCAATACGGCAACGTCTCCGCCGCCAGTATCGGCGCGATTCAACGCCAACTGCTGACTTTGGAAAACGAAGGCGCAGAAAAATTCTTCGGCGAACCTTCCCTCAACCTGCAAGACTGGATGCAAACCGACAACGGCAAAGGCATCATCAACATCCTCAATTCCGAAAAACTGATGCGCTCGCCGCGTATGTACAGCGCGTTTTTGCTGTGGATGCTGGCAGAATTGTTTGAAACCCTGCCCGAAGTCGGTGATTTGGACAAACCGAAATTCGTGATGTTCTTCGACGAAGCGCATTTGATGTTCGACAATGCCGCCAATGCACTGGTCGAACAAATCGAACAAGTCGTGCGCCTGATCCGCTCCAAAGGCGTAGGCGTATATTTCGTCACCCAAAACCCGCTCGACTTACCCGACACTATTCTGGGCCAACTGGGTAACCGCGTACAACACGCCCTGCGCGCCTTCACGCCGCGCGACCAAAAAGCAGTCAAAGCCGCTGCCGAAACCTTCCGCAGCAACCCAAACATCAAAGTTGCCGAAGCGATTGCCGAACTGGGCGTCGGCGAAGCCCTCGTTTCCTTCCTCGACGAAAAAGGCATGCCCGAGCCGGTAGAACGCGCGCTCATCCTGCCGCCGCAATCTTCCTTAACCCCGCTTGCCGCTGAAGAGCGCAACCGCTTGTTCCAAAACGACGATTTGTATCCGACCTACAAAGACATGGTGGACAACTACTCCGCCTTTGAAGCCTTAGCCGAAGCAGACAGCCAAGCAGCCGCTGAAAAAGAAGCCGCAAATGTCGCCAAAGAGCAGGAAAAAGCACAAAAAGCCGCAGAAAAAGAGGCTGCCAATGCCGATCCCGGTATCCTCGGCGGACTGATCGGCGGTTTGAGCGGCGGACGTAAAAAATCCGGCCAAGGTTTGGGCTACAACGTTGCCGACGCCATCGGCAGCCAAATCAACCGTCAAGTGACCAACGCCATTTCCCGCAGCGTAATGGGCATTATTAAAAATATGTTCAAATAATCAGCCTGCAAACACAAAAAGGCCGTCTGAAAATCAATTTCAGACGGCCTTTTATTTATCAATCCAATCAGTTTTTCATCGATTGAACCGGAGCCGGGATTCTACCGCCTCGGTTGACGAACACTTCGCATGAGCCTTCTTTGACCGGCATTACAGGCGCGTAGCCTAACAGGCCGCCGAACTCGACGCTGTCGCCGACGGTTTTTCCGGTTACCGGAATAATGCGCACGGCAGTGGTTTTGCTGTTGATCATGCCGATGGCGGCTTCGTCGGCAATGATGCCGGAAATGGTATGAGCAGGCGTATCGCCGGGGACGGCAATCATGTCCAAACCAACGGAGCAGACGGCGGTCATGGCTTCGAGTTTGTCCAGCGTCAGCACGCCTGCTTCGGCAGCCGCAATCATGCCCTCGTCTTCCGAAACAGGGATAAACGCGCCGCTCAAACCGCCGACTGCGCTGGAAGCCATCATGCCGCCTTTTTTCACGGCATCGTTCAGTAAAGCCAAAGCAGCTGTCGTGCCGTGCGTACCGCAGACGCTCAAACCCATCTCTTCAAGAATGCGTGCCACCGAGTCGCCGACGGCAGGGGTTGGTGCCAACGATAAGTCGAGAATACCAAACGGGATATTCAGCATTTTTGAGGCTTCGCGGCCGATGAGTTCGCCCACACGAGTGATTTTGAAGGCAGTTTTCTTCACTACTTCCGCAACTTCGGTCAAGGTCGTTGCATCTGAATTTTCCAACGCGGCTTTTACGACACCCGGACCGGATACGCCGACATTGATAACGGCATCCGCTTCGCCCGAACCGTGAAACGCGCCCGCCATAAACGGATTATCTTCTACTGCATTACAGAACACGACGATTTTCGCGCAGCCGAAACCTTCGGGCGTGATTTCAGCCGTGCGTTTGATGGTCTCGCCTGCCAGCTTGACCGCATCCATATTGATACCGGCACGCGTGCTGCCGATATTGATGGAGCTGCACACGATATCGGTGGTTTTCATCGCTTCGGGAATGGAACGAATCAACACCTCATCCGAAGGTGACATGCCTTTTTGCACCAGCGCGGAAAAGCCGCCGATAAAGGACACGCCGATGGCTTTGGCAGCTTTATCCAAAGTTTGCGCCACGTTGACATAGGAATCGGCATGGGTAGCTGCAGCGATTTGGGCAATCGGCGTGACGGAAATGCGCTGATTCACAATCGGTACGCCGTATTTGGCAGACAGATATTTTGCCGTCGCCACCAAATCTTTGCCGACCGTAGTGATTTTGTTGTAAATGTTTTGGTTCAATACATCGATATCGGTGCTGATGCAGTCGTGCAGATCAATGCCGATAGTAATGGTGCGCACGTCAAAATTCTGGTCGGCCACCATTTTGACGGTTTCTAAAATCTCGCCGGATTGAATACTCATGGCTCTTCCTCCGACTTAAATACGGTGCATGGCTTGGAAAATTTCTTCGTTTTGCATACGGATATCAAGCGCGAGTTTTTTGCTCTCTTCCGCAAACAAATCCAAAACTTCTTGACGCGATTTGGTGCATTTTGAAGTGTCCACCAAAATAATCATGGTAAAAAAATCGTCCATCAGCTGTTGGCTGATGTTGAGAATATTGATTTGGTTTTCCGCTAAAATTTTGGAAACGTCGTACACAATGCCCACACGGTCTTTACCGATGACGGTGATGACTGAATTGTTCATAACGCTGTTTCTCCTGATAGGATATTTGAAAAGTGTTGACAATTATAACACTCAGGCCGTCTGAAAAACTGTTTCAGACGGCCTGAGTATTCAAATTTCAATTTTAATTATCGCCCTGCTTTCAAAGCCTGCCACAGGCGAACGCTGAGTTTGCTCGCATCGGTTGACTTAGGGGAGACGATGAAGCTTTTTTCCATCAATTCTTTACTTGGGAAAATCGATTCGTCAGAGGTGTATTTTTCATCCATCAAATCACGCGCCGGACGGCTGGCCGGAGCATAAGTCACATAGTTGCCGTTTTTGGCCGCTGTTTCCGGATTGAGCGTGTGATTGATGTATTTGTGTGCATTGGCCACATTTTGCGCATCACGCGGAATCATTAGCGAATCTACCCAAATACCGACGCCGCTTTTCGGCGCCAATACTTCGACTTCGACGCCGTTTCCTGCTTCTTTGGCACGGGTTTTGGCAATATTGAGGTCGCCGCCGTAGCCTACCGATACGCAAAGATTACCAGCAGCCATATCGTCGATATAGCCGGACGAGGTAAAGCGTTTGATGTCGGGGCGCACTTTTTTCATCATATCGACAGCTGCTTTGATGTCGTCAGGGTTTTCGCTGTTCGGATCTTTGCCCAAATAATGCAAAGCCAAAGGAATTTGCTCGATGGCGCTGTCGAAATAGCTGATGCCGCAGGATTTCAGTTTTTGGGTGTATTCAGGGTTAAACACCAAATCCCATTCGTTTTCAGGCAGTTTGTCCGTACCCAAAGCCTTTTGAACCTGCTGTTTGTTAATCGCCAGCGTATTGATGCCCCAGAAATAAGGGACGGCATATTCGTTGCCCGGATCGACGGTTTCCATCATTTTCAACAAATCGGGATCGATATTGGCGTAATCGGGAATTTGCGATTTGTCGATTTTTTGATACGCGCCGGCTTTAATCTGGCGGCCGACATTGGCAATAGACGGCGCAACCAGGTCATAACCTGACTTGCCGGTCAGTAGCTTGGCTTCCAGCGCTTCGTTGCTGTCGTAGTAATCGTAGCGGACGTTGATATTCGTATTTTTTTCAAACGCAGACAGCGTGGCCGGATCGACATAATCCGACCAGTTGTAGATATTGAGTTTATCGGTTTGGGAAGAGGAAGTTTGCGATGCGGAAGATTCTGCGGCGGTTCCTTGTCCGCCGCTACACGCAGTCAAGACGAGGCTCACGATTGCCGCCGCCATCAAAGATTTTTTCATGGTTTCAGACCTTTTGTTCGGGGGGTAAAAATATTGCAGCGGTGGCAGATGCCACTTACAAAAGGGAAACTGTGGGGGCGGCCGGCATGTGTCCTTTGCCCTTGATTCAGCAAGGTTTGCATTAAACGGCAAAAAGCTTTTGAATGCAAGACCTTAAAGCAGAAAAAATTCTCCCTTTTCAGACGGCCTGAAGCTATGGTTTTATTCATAAACAACATTTTTTCAGAAACGGTTTCATGCCGTCTGGGAAAAACTGTGTGCTTATTCAGACGGCCTCAAGATTTGTCAAAACCGCCCAATTTGTGGGAAAATTGCACGATTGAATTTAATGAAGGGCGACACCGTGTTAGACAGAGAAGGCTATCGCCCCAATGTCGGTATTATCCTGATTAACGAACGTAACGAAGTCTTTTGGGGCAAACGCGTACGCGAACATTCATGGCAGTTTCCGCAAGGCGGCATCAAGCCGGGTGAAAGTCCTGAGACCGCCATGTACCGCGAATTGTACGAAGAAGTCGGCCTGTTGCCGCAACACATCAAAATCGTTGGCCGTACGCGCGACTGGTTGCGTTATGACGTTCCCAGCCACTGGGTGCGCCGCGAATGGCGCGGTTCGTATCGCGGACAAAAACAGATTTGGTATCTTTTGCGTTTGGTCGGCCGCGACAGCGACGTCAACCTCCGCGCCTGCCACCATCCTGAATTCGACGGCTGGCGCTGGCACCAATACTGGGCGCCGGTTGACGAAGTCATCGACTTCAAGCGCGGCGTGTATTTGGACGCATTGACCGAACTCTCCCGTTTCTTGCGCGGCATAGAAAGCTATGAAGACTTTATCCGTCGCAATCCAATAGAAAACCTATAACCCAAACGCTTTCAGGCCGTCTGAAAGCGTTGTTTTTCATCCTTTCAGACGGCCTTTACATTATTCCTATGGCTAAAAACAATCAATACAGCGAATCCAGCATTACCGTCCTCAAAGGCTTGGAGCCGGTCAAAGAACGTCCCGGCATGTACACCCGTACCGACAGCCCGACCCATATCTGTCAGGAAGTGATTGATAATGCGGCGGATGAGGCGTTGGGTGGTTTCGCGACTGAAATTGACGTGCAAATTCATGAAGACGGTTCGCTTTCCGTCCGTGATAACGGCCGCGGTATTCCCGTCGGCCTGCACCCTGAAGAAGGCGTACCCGTAGTCGAACTCGTATTCACCCGTCTGCACGCAGGCGGCAAGTTCAACAAAAAAGACGGCGGCAGTGCCTATGCCTTTTCAGGCGGTCTGCACGGCGTCGGCGTATCTGTTACCAACGCCCTTTCCACCCGCCTTGAAGTAACGGTCAAACGCGAAGGCAAAGTCCACCGCATCGTCTTTTCGGGTGGCGACGTCATTGAGCCATTGACTGAAGTGGGCAAATGCGCCGTCAAAGACAGTGGTACCGAAGTGCGCGTGTGGCCGGACGGCAAATATTTTGAAAGCCCAAATTACAGCATTCCCGAACTCGAACGCCTGCTGCGCGCCAAAGCCGTACTGCTGCCGGGCGTACGCGTTTCCCTGACCCGTCCTGTCAAAGGCGAAGACGAAGCACACACCCAAACCTGGCACTATCCAGACGGCCTGAAAAGCTATCTGACCGACCTGATTGCTGACGCGCAAGAAGCCGTGCCTATCTTCTCCTGCGAAAACTACATTTCAGACGGCCACAACGGCGATTTCAGCATTGGAGAAGGCGCAGCATTTGCCCTGACTTGGCTGGAAGAAGGCTCGTGCGCCAACGAAAGCTATGTCAACCTCATCCCCACCCCTTTGGGCGGCACGCATGAAGCAGGCTTGAAACAAGCCGTGTTCAACGCCGTCAACAACTTCATCAATCTGCACAACCTCTTGCCGCGCGGCGTGAAAGTGCAAAGCGACGACGTGTTCGGCAAAACCGCCTTCGTCCTCTCCGCCCGCGTTCTCGACCCGCAGTTCCAAGGTCAAACTAAAGATAAGCTGACCAACCGCGACGCGTTGAAACTCGTCGCCGCCGTAGCGGGCGACCCTTTGGAATTGTGGCTGAACCAAAACGTGGACTTCGGCAAAAAAATCGCCGAACTCGCCATCCGCCAAGCGCAGGCAAGGATGCGTTCGGTTAAAAAAATCGAAAAGAAAAAAGGTAGCGGCGTCGCCGTCCTGCCCGGCAAACTAACCGACTGCGAAAGTGAAGACATCCGCGAAAACGAACTCTTCCTCGTCGAAGGCGATTCCGCCGGCGGCTCTGCCAAACTCGCCCGCGACAAAGCCACACAAGCCATCCTGCCCCTGCGCGGCAAAGTACTCAACAGCTTTGAAGTCCACCCCGACCAGCTCTTCGGCAACGCCGAAATCCACGACATTTCCGTCGCCATCGGTGTCGATCCGCACGGCATCAACGATAATCCCGATTTAAGCGGCCTACGCTACGGCAAAATCGCCATCCTGTCTGATGCCGACGTGGACGGCTCGCATATTCAAGTTTTGCTGCTGACCCTATTCTACCGCCACTTCCCGAAACTGGTCGCTGACGGACACATCTACGTCGCCCAGCCGCCGCTGTTCCGCGTCGATGTCAACGCACAAGGTAAGAGCAAACCTGCCCGCAAATTCTACGCCCTCGACCAAAACGAACTTGACAGCATTTTAGAGCGGCTGCAAAAAGAAGGCGTTAAAGAAACTGCTTATTCCATCAGCCGTTTCAAAGGCTTGGGCGAGATGAACCCCGATCAGCTCAAAGACACCACCATGCACCCCGACACCCGCCGTCTATTGCAGGTACAAATCCCAGAAGGCGCAGATGACGAAACACGCGACATCTTCGTCAAACTGATGGGTAAAGGCGAAGCCGCGGCCCGCCGCGCATGGATGGAAAAAGAAGGCGATACGGCAGAATTGGATATCTAATCCATTGTTTCAATAGACTAAAGGCCGTCTGAAACTTTAAAAGTTTCAGACGGCCTTTATTGAATGATAAGAAAATTAAGGTTGAAAAGTATTTCAATACCCTGTTACTTACCTATTTCTATTTTTGCAGCTTGATTGAGTTTTTAAGACAAATAAAAAAGCACTGATATAATCAGTGCTTTTTAAATAATGGCGCGGCGGACGGGGCTCGAACCCGCGACCCCCGGCGTGACAGGCCGGTACTCTAACCAACTGAGCTACCACCGCGCATCCACTGTCAAAGACAATGAAA